>JAFAKZ010000417.1 GCA_019234745.1 Burkholderiales bacterium | reverse complement strand
TCACGCAGCAAGGTGAACAGCAGAGCCACCAGGCCGCCGGTGACCATGCCGTAGCCGATGGTGGGCAGCAGCGGCAAGTTGGCCTCACGATTGCGCTGGGCGACGAGGTTGCCGCACGAGGCCAGGATGGCGGCACACAGGCCCAAGCCCAAGCCGGGCAGGGAGGCGGAGCCGCGCACGGATGTCAATTCCGGCCAGAACACCAGCGCAATGCCCACGATGCCCATGACGGCACCGATGCTGGACTTGGCGTCGATGGTGCGACCAAACACCAGGCGCGCGCCGATCAGGTTGAAGATCACCATGCTGGAGTTCAGCACGGCGACCAGGCCGGACGGGATATGCCGCTCCGCTTCGTACACCAGCATATAGCTGACGCCGAACATCAGTACGCCCTGCAAGGCAATCCACCCCAGTTGTTGCCGGCTCACGCGAATGCTCACGCCACGCGCAATACACCAGCCCAGCAACACGCCGCCTGCAAGCAGGAAGCGGTAGGCAACCGAGGCGGTCGCTGGCACGTCGCCAAACTGGAAGGTGATGGCCAGCCAGGTAGAGCCCCAGATGAGCGTGGAGAGCAGGTAGAGCAGGCTGTTGGGCATGGCGGACTCCAGGAAACTGGGCGAGAGCCTACGCGCGATGGTGCGCCATCAACAGACACGCTGCTGGCAGTTGTACCGCAACTGTCACGGACAGTTGTACTCGACTGTCCGTTGGCGCCGCCGTGAGTCTTAGTCGATACGTACGGTCGGCACGCTGGCGCTGCGCGTGCCCGGCCGCGGCTGGTTGTCCTGGCGGTGATAGCCGAACACGAGCGAATACTTCGTCGCGTCGGTACGGTTCCAACCGGCTGCGTGGAAAGTCATGGCGTGGAAGAACACCACGTCTCCCGGTTCCAGCTCAGGGAATACTGCGCTGTCGATCAGGGTACGGTTCTCGGGAATGTCATCGCGCAGGAAGGCGAGATTCTCGAAGCGCTCCGGTGCGATGTTCATCTTGTGCGTGCCTGGCAGGAAACCCAGGCAGCCGTTCTCGCGGAACTCCTTACCCAGTGCCAGCCAGACCGACACGAGATTGCTGTCCTCGAAATTCCAGTAGCGGATGTCGCGGTGCCAGTGCGTCACGCTGGAAAAAGTTGGCTGCTTGGTCATCAAGCTGTTGTGGTGAGCCTGCGTGAGCGCGATATGGGGCGTGTCGAGCAACTGCTTCACGCGGCTGGTCACGGCTTCGTTCAGGGCCCAGGCGCGAAAGGCGTCGTCGCGGGCGAAGACCTGCAGCAGGCGCCGCACGGTACGGCCGCCTGCCGCTTCGCGGTTCGCCGGCGCGCCGGGGTAATTGGTATCGGCCTCCAGCTCAACGGGTGCAATGGCCTGCGCTAGATGTTCGTGCCCGACGCGAAGGATGGCTTCGCGCAGTGCGGTGTCGGCGAGATTGCGTACGACGAGGAAACCTTGATCGTGGAATGCTGCCAAATCAGCGTGGGACAACGGTGCTGCGGACATGGGATGCCTTTGTCGGGTACTCGGTGCAACGGGATGACGCTGCATGGATGGCGGCATTGTACCCGCCAGCGCTCACATGGAGAATTGCGCTGGCGCAAGGTTCGGCTTAGCACCCTATAATCGCCCACCAGGACAGGAGTGCGATCATGCCTACTGCAGTCGAAATTCAAGTCGATATACCACTGCTCTGGAAGTCGAGCACCAAGGCGCCAGCTGCAACCGATAGCGTGCTGCTCCTGCGCGTACTTGCGCTGATCGAGGCGGCGCCGCCGCATTTCGACGAGGACGAGAGCGTCGAATCCTTGCGTTGGCAGGCGCTGGAAGCGCGTATCGACCTATGCGTGCAGATGCTGGGCCAACTCCTGGCGCGCAACGAGCCGGAGCCGCCGCATTGCACGGCCTATCTCAGCGGCGAGCATTGCCGTTGGCACCAGGCTGGTGCCGTGACGGTCGGCGAGCAGGGTTATCTTGGCTTGCGTCTGTCGACGCAAATTCCCCAGCTGCTTTGGCTGCCCGCCGTTGTCGCTGCCTGCCAGGCCGATGGCGACGCATGGCAGGTCGAAGTGCGGTTCCAGATTCACGACGCCGAGCTGCAGGACTGGCTCGACAAGACCATCTTCCGGCATCACCGCCGCGAAATCTCTGAACGGAAGCGACATTCCCTTGACGAAGACGATGCTACCTGAGGCTTGGGCCAAGCTGCTCGCCACTGAATGCGACAGCCCCTATTGGCAAGTGCTGCATACCTTTCTCGATGCCGAAACAGCAAACGGAAAGATCATCTACCCCGCGCGGGACAATTGGTTCCGCGCTTTACAAGCCGTCCCCCCTAAGGGCGTCCGCG
Source organism: Burkholderiales bacterium (assembly GCA_019234745.1). Classification (GTDB taxonomy): domain Bacteria; phylum Pseudomonadota; class Gammaproteobacteria; order Burkholderiales; family Chitinimonadaceae; genus JAFAKZ01. The sequence continues at coordinate 8,916 of JAFAKZ010000417.1, read as the reverse complement.
TCGTGATCCTGGGTCAGGATCCTTACCACGGTGTCGGTCAGGCGCATGGCCTGAGCTTTTCCGTGCCCCAAGGCGTGCGGCCGCCGCCGTCGCTTGTGAATATCTTCAAGGAGATTGCGCGTGACCTCGGCCACACACCGCCGCAGCACGGCAACCTTCAGACTTGGGCCGAGCAAGGCGTGCTGTTACTGAACAGCGTGCTGACCGTTGAGGCAGAGAAGGCGGGCTCTCATCGCAAACAGGGTTGGGAGCGGTTTACCGACGCGCTGGTGAACAAGTTGTCGACCGAGGCCGAGGGTATCGTGTTCCTGCTGTGGGGGGCCTATGCCGAGGCCAAGGCCGGCTTGATCGACCTGAACAAGCATTGCGTGCTGATTTCGCCGCACCCGTCGCCCCTGTCTGCCCATCGCGGCTTTATCGGCAACGGTCATTTTTCTGCGGCCAATCGCTACCTGGAGAGTAAGGGGCGCACGCCGATCGACTGGTCACTCAACTAAGTCATTTTTCTCAGCAAGCGGGGTATACGCATGTACACAGTGTATGGCATGGCAATTTCCGGCAATTGCTACAAGCTCAAGCTGGCGCTGACTCAGCTGGATCAGCCCTATCGTTGGGTCGAGCTGGACATATTGAAGGGTGCAACGAAAACGCCCGAATTCCTCGCTCTGAATCCGAATGGGCAAGTGCCCACGATCGTGCTGCCCGATGGCGATACGCTGGTCGAATCCAACGCCATCCTGTGCTACCTGGCCGACGGCTCCCCGCTATGGCCATCTGATCGCCGCACCAAGGCGGAAGTACTGAAGTGGATGTTCTTCGAGCAGTACAGCCATGAGCCCAATATCGCGACCGTGCGTTTCTGGGTGGCCTATGCCGGTCGCGCGCAAGAGCTGGCTGCCGAGATCGAAAAGCGCAAGGTGAACGGCTATAAGGCGCTCAAGGTGATGGAGGAGACGCTGGCCAAGCGCCCCTTCCTGGCGGGCGACAAGTACACGATTGCCGATATCGCGCTGTATGCCTATACGCACGTGGCGCATGAGGGCGGGTACGATCTGTCGGCCTACCCGGCCGTGCAGGCCTGGCTGGCGCGCGTGGCAGCTCAACCTGGATATGTAGGGATGAACTGATCGAGACAGCGAGGGCTCGATCGTTCGGGCTCGCCCAATAAAAAAGCGCACGAGTTTCCGTGCGCTTTTTCGCATGTAGAGTGCAATCAATCGTGCATTAGGTCTGCCGCTTCTCCGGCATGGTAGCGGCGGATGATATAGAGCATCACCAGGATCATGGCCGATGCGAAGCTGATGATGATCAGGCGCATGGGCGGGATGCCGCCCGATTGCTGGAAGTAGGCTAGTGCGCTGCCTGGCATCGTGTCGGTGATCGGGCCGCTAAGCCAGCGCACCAACATCGCGTGGATGCCCACCATGATCAGGATGCCCAGGTTCTCGTTGAAGTTCTGCACCGCGATGGAGTGGCCGGCGCCCATCAACAGATGGCCCCGGTGCTGCAGCATGGCGTTGAGCGGTACCACGAAGAAGCCGGCCAAGCTGCCGATCAGGAAAATCTGCAGGGCGGCGATGGCAGGGTCGTGCACAAACAATAGGCCGATCATCAATAGGCCCATGACGATGCCGGCCGGCAGTACGCGGAAGGCTTGCTTCAATGGGATTTGCTGGCCGGCGATCACGGCACCGAAGGCAGTGCCGAAGGCGAACACGGCGACAAGCTGCGTAGCGTGCTCGAAATTAAAGCCCAGCCAGATGATGGCCCAGTTGATCACCACGAGCTGCATGGTACGGCCCGCACCCCACAGGATGGTAGTGACGGCGAGCGAGAGCTGGCCTTGTGGGTCTTTCCACAGTCGAATCACGCAATCCCAGAACTCGCGCAGTAGAAAGCCGGGCGCGTAGTGGATGGGCTTGAGTTCGATATCGAGCTTGGGCACGTACAGATTGATCCACGAGGCCGCGATATAGACCAAGCTGATCACGATCAACCCGAACACGGGCGGAGACAGCATGGCGAGCGGCGAATGCGCAAGCCAGGCCGCCGTATTGGTGCCCACCAGCGCGCCGCCTAGCACGATGCCGAAGATGATGGCCGCTACGGTAGAGCCTTCCAGCCAGCCGTTGGCGGCGACGAGCTTATCGTGCGGCAGGTATTCCGTGACGATGCCGTACTTGGCCGGCGAATAGGCTGCGGCACCAAAGCCGACCACGGTATAGGCCAGCACGGGCGGCAGGCCGATCAGCATGGCCACGCAGCCGGAGAGCTTGATGGCATTGCACAGGAGCATGGCGTGGCCCTTGTGCATGGAGTCGGCAAAAGAGCCGACGAACGGTGCGAGCAGCACATACGAGACGGTGAACCCCCATACCAGCATGGAGTTGTGCCACTCGGGCGTGTGCTGCAACTTCAGCATCGACATGGCGGCAATTTGCAGTGCGCTGTCTGCCAGGGCAGACAGGAACTGGGCCGCCAGGATGATATAGAAACCGCGATCCATCGTTTGTTGTTGCCGGACGCTGCGTTAGAGACGCGGCTTTATACCACAAGAGCTTTCCAGCCCTATGATGCACTGCGACATGCTTGTCTGGACAAGCGACGCCTACAAATAGCGCGAGGACATGTGCGCCTGCGCAAAATATTCTAATAATGGCGGGATACGCGGCTTGTCTTCGGGCAAGGCTTTGATTAGATTCAATCCTTTTCCATGTCATCCAAGAGAAGGGTCAGAGGGTAAGGAATGGCGCTTATCGTTCAGAAGTATGGTGGCACGTCCATGGGATCGCCCGAGCGAATCCGCAATGTGGCGCGCCGCGTGGCGAAATATCGTGCCGAGGGGCACGATCTGGTCATTGTCGTATCGGCCATGAGTGGCGAAACCAATCGCCTGATTTCGCTGGCCAAGGAAATCCAGGCGCAACCCGATCCGCGTGAGCTGGATGTCGTCATCGCCACGGGCGAACAGGTCACCATCGGCCTCTTGGCCATGGCGCTGAAAGACATCGGCATCGATGCACGTAGCTATACGGGTACACAAGTCAGAATCCTGACCGACAGTGCGCACACCAAGGCACGTATACAGCATATCGACGACGAGAACATGCGTGCCGACCTGAAGGCCGGTCGTGTGGTGATCGTGGCCGGCTTCCAGGGTGTGGATGCCGACGGCAACATCACCACGCTGGGCCGCGGCGGGTCCGATACAACAGGCGTGGCGCTGGCTGCTGCCCTGAAGGCCGACGAGTGCCAGATATATACAGATGTAGATGGCGTCTACACCACCGATCCGCGCGTGGTGCCCGAGGCGCGCCGGCTCAAGACCATCACCTTCGAAGAAATGCTGGAAATGGCCAGCCTGGGTTCCAAGGTGCTGCAGATTCGCTCGGTCGAATTTGCCGGTAAATACAAGGTCAAACTGCGTGTACTGTCGAGCTTCCAGGACGAGGGCGAGGGTACGCTGATTACATTCGAGGAAAACGAAGCCATGGAAAAAGCCATCATCTCGGGGATTGCATTCAACCGCGACGAGGCTCGCATCAACGTGATCGGCGTACCGGACAAGCCCGGCATTGCCTACCAGATTCTCGGCCCGATCGCCGACGCCAACATCGACGTCGACGTGATCATCCAGAATGTGGGCCAGGACGGCCATACCGACTTCTCGTTCACTGTGCCGCGCAACGACTACCAAAAAGCCTGCCGTATCCTGGAAGGCGTGCAGGGCCATATCGGCGCCAAGTCCATCTCGGGCGACGACAAAATCTGCAAGGTGTCGGTTGTGGGTGTGGGTATGCGTTCGCACGTGGGCATCGCGTCCACCATGTTCCGCACGCTGGCGGAGGAGGGTATCAATATCCAGATGATTTCCACCTCCGAGATCAAGATTTCCGTCGTACTGGACGAGAAATACCTTGAACTCGCGGTGCGCGTGCTACACAAAGCATTTGGGCTGGATCAGGAAGCCTGAGGCGAGGCGCTTGATTCATAAGGAAGTTCGCACATACACGTAAAATATTGCATCCGTTTTGCGTGTAGATGCTTGACTGACAGGCGCGCATTCCCCATAATTCGCGCCTCTTTGAACGGAGAAATGGCCGAGAGGTCGAAGGCACTCCCCTGCTAAGGGAGCATACGGGCATAAACCTGTATCGAGGGTTCGAATCCCTCTTTCTCCGCCAAAAGCTTTTGTTAGGTAGTGCGCCCGTAGCTCAGCTGGATAGAGTACTTGGCTACGAACCAAGGGGTCAGGAGTTCGAATCTCTTCGGGCGCGCCATCCGCAAATGCTTTATATATCAAATGAGATGCGCCCGTAGCTCAGCTGGATAGAGTACTTGGCTACGAACCAAGGGGTCAGGAGTTCGAATCTCTTCGGGCGCGCCAGAATTCAAATGCAACCGTAACGGACTGTTGCGGGGGCTCACATAAATAAAGCAGCAGTCGTACAGGCATGATAGCTTGTACAGACAAATAGAGGCCACCAACGATGTGGCCTTTAGCTTAAAAAAAGACATAAATTGGAGACAGGGACGCTGCGCGGCGGTTTGCGTGGTGTTCGCATGCTGGTACTATGCTGGTATGCTAGTGGTGTTTGGCTGTTGCCGATCACGAGTTGATCGGGCCGTGAGTGCTTGTGCTAGACTCAATAACTTAGTCGAATGCCGGTTTCAGTCCGGCTGGTGCTGACGTTCAATTCGTGGTGTATGACCTGATTGGTTTCCTGCTGGGTCATGCTGACGTTGCTTAATCCTGCCTAGCGGCGTGGCGGGTAAAGAGGGTGAAACATGGATTTTGCACAAGAGCAGAGGCGACCTGGCAAGCACATGGTTGGCTTCGGCTTCGTCGTTCTCCTGCACGTTATTCTCATTTGGGCATTGGCAAACGGCATGGCGCAGAAGGTGATGCGCCTGGTGCACAAGCCAGTTCAGGTGAAGATCGAGGATCAACCGCCTCCTCCTCCGCCGAAGGACTTGCCGCCTCCTCCTCCGCCGTCCCCGAATCTGCCGCCGCCGCCGATCTTCATCCCGCCGGTTGAAGTGAACGTGACGCCGCCGCCTGCAACGACTGCGCCTGTTGTGGCCGCGACGACGGAAAAGCCGGCTGAATTCGCCCGTCCGGCTCCGCCCGCCCCGCCCGCCCCGGTGACCGCACCTGCTGCGCCGCCTAGCGTGCGTGGTCTGTGCAGCAACGTACAGGAAGTTGGCGAGTCGATGGATGACAAGTTCAGCGTCATTGCCGACAAGGAAGGCATCACCACCGCGTCTGCAGTCGCCACCATCGTGCTCGATGGCGAAGGCAAGGTGAAGGATGTGACGGTGTCTGGTACAAACAGCGCGGCACTCAAGAGTCTGGTGCGTTCAGCTGTGTTCCGCCTGCGCTGTAAGGGTCAGGGTGTCGACGTCACCACGCGTTACCCGGTCGAATTCAAGATCGCCGACTAATCTGGAATGCTTCAGTCCGATTGGCTGAGCGTTCGGGATGGTCTGAAGTATTTGCCCGGAGTGCACCCACCTATTTGCGGTGCGCACCGGTCCCGATAGGGAAAATCGAAGTCAACCGACTTTGTCTGAATCAACCTAGCTAAGGAGCTGGAAGGATCATGTCTGTAGCAAACCGTTTGTCCGCACTCTTTGCGGCTGTAGCTCTTGTTGCGGCACCGGCGGCAACGCTTTTTGTTTCGCAAGTTGCCCATGCTGACGACGCTCCCGCCGCCGCTGCGGCTCCGGCTGCACCTGCTGCTGCTCCCGCAGCCGCTCCTGCCGCCCCCGCAGCTGATGCAGCCGCTCCTGCTCCTGCAGGTGATGCTGCCGCTACCCCGGCAGGCGAAGGCAAGGAAGAAGTGAAGAACCCGTACGGCCTGGATCACGTCGTCAAGAACGGTGACATCGTCGCCCGTTCCACGCTGGTCATCATGCTGATCATGTCCATGGGCAGCTGGTACATCCTCTTCACCAAGCTGTGGGAACAAGCCAAGCTGATGCGTCAGGCTCGCGCAGCCCAGGAAAGCTTCTGGGGCGCTGGCTCGGTCAAGGCCGGTGTCGAGACGCTGGAAGAAGGCAGCGCCTTCCGCTTCATCGCTGAAAGCGCCGTGAACGCGACCGCTCACCACGAAGGTGCCCTGCTGGAAGCCATCGACCTGAACACCTGGGTGTCCATGTCGATCCAGCGCTCCATCGAAAACGTGCAAAGCCGCCTGCGCGACGGCCTGGCCTTCCTGGCTACCGTGGGTTCGACCGCGCCGTTTATCGGTCTGTTCGGTACCGTGTGGGGTATTCTGCACGCCCTGACGTCCATCGGTGCTGCCGGTCAAGCTTCCATCGACAAGGTTGCTGGTCCCGTGGGTGAAGCCCTGATCATGACGGCCCTGGGTCTGGCTGTCGCCGTTCCCGCCGTGCTGTTCTACAACTGGCTGATTGGCCGCAACAAGACTGGCATGGAACAAGTCCGCGCCTTCGCAGCTGACCTGCACAATGTGCTGATGAGCGGCGACAAGTCGGCCAAGAAGGGCTAAAAACATGGGTATGAACGTCGGAAGTGATAGCGGCGACGAGGACGAAGTAGTCTCTGCCATTAACACTACTCCGCTCGTGGACGTGATGCTGGTGCTGTTGATCATCTTCCTGATCACCATCCCAGTCGTAACGCAGACCATTCAGCTGGAGTTGCCGAAGGAACGGACAACGCCGAACCAGACCAAGCCGGAAAACATCAACATCTCCGTTACCAAGGATGGTGGTGTTTACTGGAGCCTGCAGAAGATTGGTAACGATGAACTCATCGAACGCCTGAAGAAGGAAGCGGTCAAGACACCGCAACCGGAAGTTCATGTGCGTGGCGACCAGGGTGCACGTTACGAATATATCGGCAAGGTGATCACGGATTGCAAGCGTTCCGGGATCATCAAGGTCGGGTTCATTACCGAACCGCCGGCGCGCAATTGATGCCGTGCGCGGGCCGCAAGGCCCGCGCTCTAGAACGAGGAAAAAGCCATGGGCATGAATGTTGGCTCTGGTAGTGGGTCGGGTGAACCGGAAGTGATGATGGACGTCAACACCACGCCGTTGATCGACGTGATGTTGGTATTGCTGGTCATGCTGATCATCACCATCCCCATTCAGTTTCACTCGGTAAAGCTGGAATTCCCGGTGGGTAACCCCCCACCGCCGCCGGTGGAACCTGAGAAGCACATCGTCGACATCGACTTTGACGGCACCGTCCTGGTCGACAACGTTGCAGTTGACCAGGCCGCGCTGGAAGCGAAGTTCACGCAGTACGCTTCCAACCCGGATGTCAGCAAGCAGCCGAACGTGATGTTGCGTCCGAATGCACAAGCCAGCTACAACGTAGTTGCGCGCGTGCTGTCGTCGGCTTCGCGTCTTGGTGTGACCAAGATCGGGCTGATCGGCGACGAGCAGTTCATGTAATACCCGGACGGCATCGCATAGCGGTGCCGTCTTCCTTTGCAGTACATTGATTCCGTTGATATATTTCGCCTCCACCCGGGCGAGATTTTCAAGATCGTTACGAGCCATCTGGACCACGAGAATAATGACACGCACTCGTTCTCTGTACGCTTCCTTCCTCCTCTCCGCGCTCCTGAGCACTGCCCTTGTGCATGCAGAAGGAATGAGCGCCGCCGTCGGCAAGCCGCTGCAAGCCGCTGCCGCTGCCATGAAGGCAGGCAAATATCGCGACGCGCTGAACCACATCCATGACGCCGATTCGGCGCCTGGCAAGACCGCTGACGAATCGTTCACGATCGAGCGCATGCGCCTGTCGGCTGCCTTGGGCGCTGGCGATGTGCAGACGGCCATCCATTCGCTCGACGCCGTGCAAGGCCGCGTGTCGGCCAGCGAGAAGCTCGCCGATATGGAAGGCATCATCAATCTGTACTACCGCGCTGGCGATATGACCAGCACGGCGCAGTGGGCCAATCGCTACGCCAAGGAAGGCGGTACGGACCCGCGCATCACGGGCCTTGGCCCCATGCTGCGCTACAAGAGCGGTGACTACGCCGGCGTGGTAAAGGAACTGCTGCCGCGCGTGCAGGCCGACGAAAAGGCTGGCCGCGCACCGACCAAGCAGAACCTGGATATCCTGGCCAACTGCTACATCAATTTAAAGGACGAGACGGGCGTGCTGTATGCCTACGAGCGCCTCGTTCAGCATTATCCGGAAAAGGACTCCTGGACCAACGTGCTCAATCACGTGCAGCGTGTTCCGGGGTTCTCCGAGCGTTTCGCGCTGGACCTGTATCGCCTGAAGCTTGCTACGGGTAACCTCGCCCAGACCGGTGAATTCCTGCAGATGGCTCAGATGGCCGTGCTGGAAAACTCGATTGCTGAAGCCAAGAAGATCGTCGACCAGGCTAACGCCGTTGGCGCATTCGGCAAGGGTGACGAAGGTGGCCGCCAGAAGCGCCTGACCGACCTGATCAACAAGCGCCTGGCGGACGACCCGAAGGCGCTGGCGCAGGCCGAGAAGGATGCCAATGCGTCGGCCGATGGGTCGTTGCTGATCAACCTGGGCCTGAACTACGTCATGGGCGGTCAAAGCGCCAAGGGTGTCGGCCTGGTTGACGCGGGCCTGAAGAAGGCTGGCTTCAAGGATGAAGATGAAGCCAAGCTGCGTGCTGGTATTGCCTTCGGCCTGGGCGGCCAGAAGTCCAAGGCTGCGCAAGTGCTGAAGACGGTACAAGGCCAGGACGGTGCGCAGAATCTGGCGCGCCTCTGGATGTATCGCGTACAGCAGTAATTAGGGCAGAATAACGGGGCGGGCTGTGTGCCACGCCCCGTTTTTTGTTGCCTGGAATGCTTGGTCGGGCGCGGATTCCGCGCCCGTCTTTCATGTGAACCTGAAGCTGCGCAGCGGATCGTCTGGTTTCAGCCGATGTACGAGATCGAACGTGATTA
>JAFAKZ010000271.1 GCA_019234745.1 Burkholderiales bacterium | reverse complement strand
CCCCAGCAATATCCGCGTGAACGCCATCCTGCCTGGCGCCGTCGACACGGACATGTATCGCGAGATGAACGACACGCCGGACAAGACGGCCTTCATCACGCAGTTGCATGCGCTGAAGCGGGTGGCAAAGCCGGAAGAATTGGCGCGTTCCGTGCTGTACCTGGCATCGGACGACTCAAGCTTCGTCTCGGGCACTGCCGCCTTGGTCGACGGCGGCCTGTCCATCAATCGGACTTGATAAAGGAGTGATAAATCATGGATCTGCAAATGAAGGATAAGCTGGCACTGGTCAGCGGCAGCACGGCGGGTATCGGTTTGGCCATTGCGACCGCCCTGGCGCGCGAAGGGGCGCGCGTCATCGTCAACGGGCGCACGCAGGCGGCCGTCGACCGGGCGATAGCGGACATCCAGCGCGAAACGGGTAATGGCGCGCTGGGTTTTGCGGGTGATCTCAGCAAAGCCGAAGTCGCCGAGGCGTTGGCTAGCAAGTTTCCGAACGTAGAAATCCTGGTCAACAATCTGGGCATCTTCGAACCCAAGGCCTTCGAGGACATTCCGGACGCCGATTGGATGCGTTTTTTCGACGTCAACGTGTTGAGCGGCGTACGCCTGGCGCGACTCTACCTGCCGGCGATGAAGCGGGCCAACTGGGGTCGCATCATTTTTATCTCGAGCGAAAGCGGCGTACAGATTCCGACGGAAATGATTCACTACGGCATGACCAAGACGGCAATGCTCGCCGTATCACGCGGCCTCGCGGAAGCGGTGGCGGGCACGCACATCACGGTGAACAGCGTTCTGCCCGGGCCGACGAAGTCGCGTGGCGTGGGTGACTTTGTCGAAACGCTTGCCCAGTCCAGCGGGCAGTCCTTCGAGGAGTTCGAGGCGAATTTCTTCGAAAAGGTCAGGCCAACGTCTCTGATCAAGCGCTTCGCGACCCCGGACGAGGTCGCCGCGATGGTGGCCTACATCGCTAGCCCGCTGGCCTCGGCGACGACGGGCGCGGCATTGCGGGTAGACGGCGGCGTGGTAAAGAGCGCGTTTTAACGCAGCAAACAATGGAGCATGTCCGGCGCCGAGCCTGGGCAAGGAGAAGCTGTGATCGTTACGAAAGTCAGGCGCCTATTCCATGCGATCCTAGCCTTATCGGCTGCGCTAACGCAGGCGGCCGTCTATGGCCCTGAGCTGGAAGGCTTCTCCTATCCCTACCCATTGCAGCACTTTGCCATCCGTTCGCAAGGGAACGAATTGCAAATGGCCTATATGGACATTCCCCCGGCGCATGGGGAAAGTACCGGAACGGTGGTGCTCATGCACGGCAAGAATTTTTGCGGCGCTACCTGGGATAAGACCATCAAGGTGCTGGCGGATGCCAACCTCCGCGTAATCGTCCCCGACCAGATCGGCTTCTGCGCCTCAAGCAAGCCGGAACACTACCAGTACAGCTTTCAGCAACTGGCCAGCAATACCAATGCGCTCTTGGCCCATCTGGGGATAGCGCATGCATCCGTCGTCGGGCACTCCACCGGCGGCATGCTCGCCATGCGCTACGCCCTGATGTACCCATCCGAAGTCGACAAGCTGGTCCTGGTAAACCCCATCGGCCTGGAGGACTGGAAGGCGCTTGGCGTGCCAGGCAGGACGGTCGACCAGTGGTACCAGCGCGAACTGAAGCTGTCGGCAGAGAGCGTGCGCAACTACGAACGCGCCACCTATTATGTGGGTCGCTGGAAGCCAGAGTATGAGCGCTGGGTGGAAATGCTGGCCGGCCTGAATGCGGGCCCCGGCCACGACGTTGTGGCGTGGAATTCGGCCCTGATTTACGACATGATTTTTACGCAGCCGGTTATCTACGAGCTCGACCAGATCAAGGCGCCAACTACCTTGTTTATTGGCGATGCCGATACGACCGCGATCGGGAGTGACATCGCGCCTCCCGAAGTCAAAGCGCGCATTGGCAACTATGCGACATTGGGGAAGTCCGTCGTGAAGCGTTTTCCCAATGCCCGCCTGATCGAGTTTCACGGCTACGGTCATGCGCCGCAGATCGAAGATCCTGATCGTTTTAACAAATCACTAATAGAAGTAGTGAAGTAACCGCCACGTTCGCTGGGCAGATTGGCCGGCTGATTGGCCGGTGCGGCTGCGACGATGTCGAGCGCAACAAGCTATGCCGTCCTGGGCCGATTGGTAGCTTGACCGGTACCAAAGCAGACATACGTATTGGCAACATGGGCGCCAGCTCCTGGCCGATTGCAGCCGGTCGTGAATCTACCGCTGTAGTCCGCTGGCCTTCTTCTGGCTATTTCAAGTCTTTAATTGTTTCCATAGTGAAATAAAGATGGAGTGGAATGAGCATTTATTGGTGAAATTGACGAAGGTACTGTGCACACACCGAAGAGCGGGGCGCAATGGTCGAGCAGCTTCATGGCTGTTTCGCGCTTCATGGGGTGCATGGTGCCATCGATGCCGATGCGCCTCTCGAAGACCTGCACCCCGTCGAGATACGGATGGCCGTAACGGCCAGCAAGCAGACGGCGGGTTGTCCGCCGGATTGTCAACGAACAGGAGCACACGGCATGAAACTCACGGGAAATACGATCTTCATCACGGGCGGTACCTCGGGCATTGGTCGCGGCTTGGCCGAAGCATTCCATCGTCTTGGCAACAAGGTCATCATCGCTGGTCGGCGCAAGGCCCTGCTTGACCAAGTTGCAGCGGCAACCCCGGGCATCGACACCATCGAACTCGATGTGAGCGACCCGGCCAGCATCGCCTCCGTCGCAGCGGAGCTTATCGGCAAGTATCCCTCGCTCAACGTCGTCATCAACAACGCCGGCATCATGCCGTTCGATGATGCCTCGTCGGGCAAACATGACGACGCGCAGGCCATCAAGCTGGTGGAGACGAACCTGCTCGGCCCCGTTCGCGTATCTGCAGCCTTCGTGGAGCATCTCAAGAAGCAGCGCGAAGCCTACATCATCAACAACAGCTCCGTGCTCGCCTTTGTGCCGCTGGCCACCACAGGCCTGTACAGCGCAACCAAGGCGGCCGTGCACTCCTACACGCTGTCGCAGCGCTTTATGCTGCGCAAGAGCAATGTGCGCGTGTTGGAAATTGCCCCGCCCTGGGTGGATACCGACCTGATCCACAAGAGTGGCGACGCACGCGCCATGCCGCTCG
>JAFAKZ010000166.1 GCA_019234745.1 Burkholderiales bacterium | reverse complement strand
TCGGCGCCGGCGCGGCCCGTGCGGCCGATGCGGTGCACGTAGTCTTCCGGCACATTGGGCAGCTCGTAATTCACCACGTGCGGCAGCTGGTCGATGTCGATGCCGCGTGCGGCGATATCGGTCGCCACCAGCACCTGCAGGCTGCCGTCCTTGAACTCCGCCAGTGCGCGGGTACGTGCGCCCTGGCTCTTGTTGCCGTGGATGGCGAGCGAGGGGATGCCGTCCTTCACCAGCTGTTCGGCCAGGCGGTTGGCGCCGTGCTTGGTGCGCGTGAACACCAGCACCTGGAACCAATTGTGTTCCTTGATCAGGTGGGCCAGCAGCTGGCGCTTCTTGTCGCGGTCCACCGGATGGATCTTCTGCGCGATCGTCTCGGCCGTCGCATTGCGGCGTGCTACTTCGATCAAGGCCGGTTCGTGCAGGATGCCTTCCGCCAGCAGCTTGATCTCGTCCGAGAAGGTGGCGGAGAACAGCAGGTTCTGGCGCTGCTTGGGCAGTAGCGCGAGGATCTTCTTGATGTCGCGGATAAAGCCCATATCGAGCATGCGGTCCGCTTCGTCGAGCACCAGGATTTCGACCTTGGAGAGGTCCAGCGTGCCCTGTTGCACGTGGTCGAGCAGGCGGCCGGGCGTTGCCACCAGGATGTCCACGCGGCTCTTCAGGCGCTTGATCTGCGGGTTGATACTCACACCGCCGAACATGGTCATGGACTCGAGCTTGAGGTACTTGCCGTAGTTGCGTACCGACTCTTCCACTTGGGCGGCCAGTTCACGCGTAGGCGTGAGGATGAGCGCACGCACGGGTGGGCGGCCGCTGCTCGGGCCCTTCACGGTCTTGTCGGACAGGCGATGCAGAATCGGCAGGGTAAAGCCGGCCGTCTTGCCCGTGCCGGTCTGCGCGCCGGCCATCAGGTCGCCGCCGCTTAGCACGGCGGGAATGGCCTGGCGTTGCACGGGCGTGGGTTCGGTGTAGCCGAGTTCGGAAACGGCACGCAGGATATCGTCGGCCAGGCCGAGCGAAGCAAAGGACATGGAAACTCCAAGGCGCCATTGGGCGCGCTAGATACGGGCCGAGCTCCAGCGGAGCGCCAGTCTACGGCCGATCAGAAAAATACGGGGCAAGGGGACAGGGGCGGAGACTGGAACGCACCCGGGCGCCGGCAGCAAACGGTTACGCTTGCCGGCGGCGGAATCTTGCCGTCAGGAATGAAGCGCGATTATATCAGCAGATGCCAATAAATGGCGTCTGCACTTAGGGAGGCTCTGCAAAAGTCCAGTTTCGAGCGTCAGCGAGGCTCCGCGTGTGGTTGTTGGCGCTTTAGCGCCTTACAACCACGGCATGCCCCTCGCGGGTACGGCGGTACCGCAAGGGCATCCCGCGGCAGTATGTCGTTTCGCTCCGATATCCGCGTCACGAGTGGCGGGGGAGTGGAATCAATCAGCGATAACTCATTGATTTCCTGACGGCCTAAAGCGCACGGCTCCGCCGGGCGAAAGCTGAAGATTTAGATTGTCACCTCTTGCAGAGCTTCCTTAGCCGAGCTCGCCCGTCTCTGCCAAGGCGCGAATCTTGCGGATCGAGTCGATATCCGTATCGCGGTAGGCGGCTTTTACATAGGACGCGAAATAGGCGTCGCCCGCTTCGGTGTCCATCGGCCCCGTTTCGGGCAGCGAGGTCTGGTAGACGAAGCGCACGAACAAGTCGCCCGGCTGCGGCTCCTCAATGCGCATCAGCAGCGAGCCACCATCGTGGTTCTCGCCCGGCTGCGTCTCGAAATGCACGCTGACGTCCTCTTCCAGCGTGATGTGGTCACATACCTGTAACTTGCCGAGCTGCATATCGCGCTCGAAATAGCCGGCACTGCGTTCCATGATCTCGACACGCTCGACGCCGATCAGGAATTCCTGCGGCCGCTCGGCCCGCCGCAACAGGCCCAGCCAAAGCTGGCGCCGACTCAGCGGAATCAGGGTCGGGTTGTTCGCATCGTTGATCTGGATCAGGTGTTCGTAGTGCACGGCGGCGGGTTCGTATTGGTCTTGGATGGCTGGATTATACGCCGCCCTAAATATACGCACAGCTGCGTAGGTTGGCGTACGCTAGCTCAGCTAGCCATCCGCCGCCGCGCCCAGAAACCTTCCAGCGTATAGATGACGAGCGCCGACCAGATCAGTACGAAACCGATCAGCTTCGCCTCCGTGAAGGCCTCGTGCCACAAGAAAACGCCCAGCGCCATCTGCAGCGTTGGCCCGATGTATTGCAGGAGGCCCAGCAGCGACATGGGGATGCGGCGCGCGCCAGCAGCGAACAACAGCAGCGGGATGGCCGTGATGGGGCCGGCCGCCGCTAGCAGGGCACGCATATGGCTGCCGTCGTTGACGAAGCCGCTCTCGCCGTGGATAGCCAGCCAGATCAGGTAGCCGACGGCGAAGGGGGTGAGGATCATGGTCTCAAGTGACAGACCCTCCAGCGCCCCCAAGGGCGCTGTCTTGCGCAGCAGTCCGTAGGTACCGAAGGAGGCAGCGAGCGTCAGGCCGATCCACGGCAGTTGGCCGGCCTGGACCGTGAGCCACAGCACGCCGGCCGCCGCAATGGCAACGGCCGTCCACTGGCCCGCGCGCAATCGTTCATGCAGCAGGAAGTAGCCGAACATGACGTTGACGAGCGGGTTGATGAAATAGCCCAAGCTGGCGTCCACCACGCGCCCGGCGTTCACGGACCAGATATACAGGAACCAGTTGATGGACAGCACGCTCGCGCTGGCGAGAAAGCGCAGCAGCACGCGGCGGTCCTGCACGGCCGGTTTGAGCCAGGACCATTGGCCGCGCCAGGCGAGCACGATCAGGAGGAAGACCAGTGACCAGGACATGCGGTGCAGCAGAATCTCCAGCGCGGGCACCGCCTTGAGCATCTTGAGGTAGAGGGGCAGGAGGCCCCACATGAAATAGGCGGCGGCTGCGAAGAAGATGCCGGTCTGCATGCTGAATCCTGTTGTTTTGCTTACGAAATGGCGCGTCGCCTCGTTTTACCGCAGCGCGGCCGGTCAGGCATCCCCTGTTGGGATGATGCCGACGCCTTCCACCATCAGGATGACGGTCTTTTCCGGTGCGCGCGGCCGGTGCATCTCGCCCTTGGGTACGACGAAGGCCTGGCCGGGGCGAAGGTCGATGGTACGGCCCTCCATATCGATCAGGAAATTGCCGCTTACCACATAGAAGAACTCGTCCTGGTCGTCGTGCTTGTGCCAATGGTATTCGCCCTGCACCACGCCCAGGCGCACGACAGAGTCGTTCACCTGGCACAGCGTCTGGTTGTACCAGGGATGCGTATTGGCGGCGACCAGCGCAGGTACGTCGATCAGTTCGCCCACGGCGTGCAGGATGTTTAGGCGGGTGTCGTAGGCATACGTCTCGCTGCTCATGGCGATCTCCGGTGTTGAGGGCATGCCGCCACTGTAGATTAGCCGTCCGCGCCCGTCTTGAACGGAATCGTCAGGTTTTGGAACGGAAGCGATCTTCGCGCTGTTGGGCTCGGTAGGCGCCAGGTGCCAGCCCCACCTGCTTGCGGAACACGCGGCTGAAGTGGCTCTGATCGGCGAAGCCTGCCGCCTCGGCGATCTGGGTTAGTGAAGCTTTGTCCTCGGCCAACTTACGACAAGCGAAATCGATGCGCAATTGGCGAATATAGTCACCTACCGTACAGCCGAAGCGGCGGCGGAACTCGCGCACTAGATGGTCGGCCGATACATGGCTGCCGGCCGCCAGTTCATCCAGCGACAGATTCTCCGCATAGCGCTCGCGCAGCGTCGCCTCCACCTGGGCCAGCCAGCGCGGCGCGCCACTGTCGCCACGCGGGGCGTCGGCCCGCTCGCAGGCGGCCAGCAACTCCAAAGTCAGCCCTTCCACGGCCAAGGCACTGGCAGAGTCGTTCAGCCGGCTCTCGACAGCCAGGCGCCGCATCAGGGCCACCGGCGCTCCGCGCGAGAAGTCGGCCGGCCGGTTCAGCACCTGGGTGCGCCCGCCTAGCCGTTCCAGCCAGGGCGAAGAGAATTCCACGTGCATGACATGGCCGCCCGCGCCATACCAGCAGTTGGCATGGGGCACGCTGGCGGGGAAGACGGTAAGCGCCATCGGCCCTTCGGCGCCGGCTCGGTCGCCCCACGAGCGCGTGCCCGTGCCGGCCAGCACGAAGCAGAAAAAGGGATTGATGTGCTCGTGGGCGGGGATGACCAGATTAGGCGCAAAGCAGGTTTCGACAATGTCGATGCCATCGCCGTGATAGCGCTGTGTGGTTGTGCCGAAATAGTCGCCTGCTTCCAGGATTCTGAGCATGGTGCAGTTCCATGCAGAAGGGACGCCTATTCTACACCGCTGGCGTGCCAATCATGCCGCAGCTTGCCAGGCCATCGGCCACCGCCTTGGCGATCGCCTGGCGCGTCTCCGGCTTCGATAGCACAAGCTCTTCGTCGCGGTTCACGATCACGCCCGACTCCAGCAGCGCGGCCGGCATGCTGGCTGACTTGAGCACAACCAGCTTGTCGAAGTAGTACACGCCGTGGGCCTTGTCCGCCCATTCCTTGTATTCGCCGTGAATGTGCTCGGCATGGCTTTCATTGGGGTGGAAGCCCGCCGCGACCAGGGCTGTGCCAATGGCGGAAGCGCATTTCAGGCTCGTCGCCACCTGCGGGTTGAGGCGCGAAACAAAGATCGAGAAGCCGGAGGTGTGATCGGAATATTGCCGCTGCGTGCCCTGCCAGTCCCAGCTCTGCATGAATTCAGCCTGGGTCGAGTCATGGTGCAGCGACAGGAAGAATTTGGCCCCAGCCGCTTCCGCCGCACGGGGGCGCGCCGTAAGCGAGGCCATATCGCCAGCCAGGCCGATGGCAATGGGTGTGGCGCCGTGCTGTTTCAGCGCGTCGGCGACGATAGGTTCCAGCGCCTGGTTGAAACTCAGTTCCGTCTGCCCGCGTGCGCTCATGGCGCCTGGCTTCTCGTTGTAGTGGCCCACGTCCAGCGCGATGACTGGGCTTGCAGCCTGGGCAAACATGGAAAGGGCGGCGAAGGGAAGGGCGCGAAAAGCGGTCATATGGGGTATCGGTACGTGATCGTGGAAAGGGACAAACGTACTTGCAAGCAGGCAAACCATCCCCATACTTGCAACTACCCATTACGTAGACGGAGCCAGCCATGCCCATGCTGTTCGAACCCCTTACGCTGCGCGATCTTACCCTGCCCAACCGCATCGCCGTATCCCCCATGTGCGAATACAGCGCCGTGGACGGCTTCGCCAACGACTGGCACCTCGTCCACCTGGGTACGCGTGCGGTGGGTGGCGCAGGCCTGGTGATTGCAGAGGCCACGGCCGTCGTGCCGGAAGGACGTATCAGCCCGGAAGACCTGGGCATCTGGTCGGATGACCACATCGCCCCGCTCGCTCGCATCACGGACTTCATCAAGGGCCAGGGTGCCGTGGCCGGCATCCAGCTTGCCCATGCAGGCCGCAAGGCCAGTACGCATCGACCCTGGTCCGGTTCCGGCGCCGTCGCGCCCGCACAAGGTGGCTGGGATGTGGTCGCGCCCTCGGCACTCGCATTTGCCGACGACTACCCGATGCCGCGCGCGCTGACAACGGAAGAGGTCGCAGCCATTCCCCAGGCTTTTGCCGACGCGGCCGAGCGTGCCCTACGCGCAGGCTTCCAGCTGGTCGAGGTCCATGCCGCACACGGCTACCTGTTGCACCAGTTCCTGTCGCCAATCAGCAACCACCGCGACGACCAGTACGGCGGCAGCTTTGACAACCGCGTGCGCTTGCTGGAAGACACGGTAAAGGCCGTGCGCGCCGTCTGGCCGGCGGGGCTGCCAGTGATCGTGCGCCTGTCGGCGACAGACTGGGCGGAGACGGCGGGCGAAGCACACGGCTGGACGGTGGACGACACGGTCGCCGTGTCCAAGCGGCTCAAGGCCCTGGGTGTCGACCTGATCGACGCGTCCTCCGGCGGCATGCTGGTCAACGCCAAGATACCCGTCGGCCCTGGTTACCAGGTGGCCTTTGCCGAGCGTGTGCGGCGCGAGGCCGGTATTGCCTCGGGCGCGGTCGGCATGATCACCGACGCCGAGCAGGCCGAGGCCACCCTGCAGGCAGGCCACGCCGACTTGATCCTGCTCGCCCGCCAACTGTTGCGCGACCCCTACTGGCCGCTTCATGCCGCCGAGCGCCTGGGTGTGACCGGCGCATGGCCTGCACAGTACCTGCGCGCGGCACCCAAGGGTTCGGTCGAACGCAAGACGGCGTACAGCTGAAAAGAACATGCTTGGCGGCGGCCGTGGGTAAGGCTAAGGTATCAGGATCAAACGTTCTCGATACCCAAAAATGATCCAGAGCCGCCTCTCACATGTCATGGTCGGCCGCGAAAGCGGCGTCTATAGGATGGCCTACCGAGAATGGGGTGATGCGGCCAATCCGCGCGTACTCGTCTGCGCGCATGGCTTGACGCGCAATGGGCGCGACTTCGAACAGTTAGCGCAGGCGTTGGCCCGTGACTACCGCGTGGTAGCGCCCGACGTGGTGGGGCGCGGCGAGAGCGAATGGCTGCGTGACCCGATGGGATACCAGCTGCCGTTCTACGTGCAGGACATGCTGGTGCTGATCGCGCGCCTCAATGCGAGCAGCGTGGATTGGTTGGGTACGTCCATGGGCGGCTTGATCGGTATGCTGCTCGCCTCCATGCCCGGCACGCCCGTGCGTCGCATCGTGCTGAACGACGTCGGTCCCGTGTTGGCCGCCGCCGCGCTGGCCCGCATCGGCGAGTACGTGGGCAAAGCACCTCCCTTTCATACGCGCGAAGCGGCTACCGACTATATCCGCGCCATCTCCGCGCCCTTCGGGCCACACAACGAGGAGCAATGGGCCTTTCTGGCTGACGTGATGCTCAAGCCCGACGACGGCCGTGGCTGGCGGCTCAACTACGACCCGGGCATCGCTGTGCCCTTCCAGCAGGCATCCGGTACGGGGGCCGATATCGACCTGTGGCCGCTATACGATCGCATCGTCGGCCCTGCCTTGCTCACGCGGGGGGCGCAGTCCGACCTACTGAGCGTAGATGTCGCCTGCGCCATGAGCGAACGGGGCCCCAAGGCGCGCTGGGTGGATTTCGACGGGGTAGGGCATGCGCCAACCTTCCTGCACGCGGACCAGATACAGGTGGTGGTGGATTTCCTGCGAGAAGGTCGTCCGGACTAACGGTCTAAGGCAGGGCAATATTGACGCCCGACTTTTAGCCAGCCGTGACATGATGACGATGTCCTGATCAATCGCCCCGCGTGGCATTGCGGGGATACGATTCACACTTTGTTCATATGTCCTAACCTAACATACGGTCATGTTCGAACGGCTGATTTCCGGTTTCCAGTCTGACGCCCGCAAGTCTGTCGGCGCTGCCGTTGCGCGCATGGAAGGACAGACCACGATGGTGGCGCTCGATACGCTGTACAGCGCCGTGCGCGATGGGCTCGCCGCATCGGGCGGCGCCGGTTCGGCCAAGCGTTTGATCGACCTCATCACACCAATTGTGATCGATCTGTCCGATAGGGCCTTGGGAGAGCTGGCTATCGGCGACGACAACCCGGTACGGCGCGACCTATGCAGCAAGCGCCTCAACCTGCTGGCCGAACAGCTGGCGAACGCCTGCTATATGGAAGCACTGCGCGCCCGGGCCGAATTGCAGCGCGGCCGAGGTGACGCGGCAGCATTGGCCGAATGGTCTCGCGGCTATTTCCGTTGGCTGGGCCTGGCGCATACGGCGCGCGCACTGCAGGATGCCAATACGCAGTTGGGCTGGGATGGCGTGTGCGGCTTGTACTTGGCCTTGGTCCAGCACGGTGGACTGCCGGCCGGTCCTGCGGCGGCCGACAACGATACCGCGCGCGCGCTGGCCTACCTGTTGCTGATCAACGATGCGTTTCCGGCCGTTGCGGTGGGCGATGTAGCTGCTGCCGCGCGCGCCTGCCAATTCTGCGCCGCGACGGTGCAGCTCGCGTCCGACTTCCATCGCACCACGCCGCTGGTGATGTCGGCGGTGGCAGGCCAGGGGCAGCGCCTGGTCGGCTGGGGCGGCCCCAGTACCGAGGAGCCGGCCCTGTGCTATGGCTTGGACGACGCGGCGACTATGCTGCGCAAGGTAGCGGACGATGTCCAGGCCGGGCAGTCGCCCATTTGGATGCAGCAATCGGCAGAGGCAGAGCTGGTGTTGCGCCGCCTGGCCGCAGCCTGGGGCGACGCGCCGGGGCGGGGCCGCAATCCCGCGCTGGCCAAACACCCGAAGACGCGAGCCGCGTTCGAGTTCATGCGCATCCGCGGCTTGTTGGGCCAAAAGAGCGGCCGTCTGCCGTCAGACGACAGGTTGATCGTCGACATCACAATGATCGACGCCGACGAACAGGGCGTGTCCTTCATGATCCCTGCCGATGCGCGCCCCTTGCTCGACAGCGGCCTGATCGCCATGGTCATCTCGCGTAGCGCCTGGTGGCTGGCTTGGCGCCAGCGCGTGGAGCGCGACGGCCAGAAGTATTTCGTCACGGCGCGTTGGTTGGGCCACGATGCCGAGCCCGCACGCGTAGTTGGCGAAACGGGCGACGCTTGGCGCTCGCTGTATGTGCACCCAGGCGTTGCGAACCAATATCGCGGTGGCTTCGTGCTCGATTCGGCAAATATTGCGCTGGGCAAGACCTACCGCGCTGAAGTCGGTAACGAGACGATCAGCCTGCTGCCAGAGGAAGTCTTACCGCTGGGCCAGGCGACCTGGTGGTACCCCTGTCGCGCGCAGCAATCTTAGCTGCCCGTTCATACTGCCTCGTTCCACGCGGCAATCTTGTTATCTTTCCCTGCATGTTCGATAGATAAACAATTGTGAGCCGCGTTGCCCTGCTTCACCCCGGCTAATTCGCGGTAAAGTGTGGCCAAGCGCCCTCTGTAGCGCATCGAATAAGAAAAAAAGATCGTTGAGGAGGCAAGCAATCGACGCTGTCGAGAGGATAGCCGTCGACCCCCAACCACCCAGGCGTTCAAGCCGGGAGATAAGAAGATGAAACTCAGCAACCGAATTTGGGCAATCATTGCTGCGGCCGTCGTCGGCCTCTGCATCGTCAGTGGTATCGGACTCTATTCACTGCGCGAGGCTATGATGGCTGAGCGCTATTCCCAGATACGCACCAACCTCAATCTCGCGCGCGGCTTGCTGGAGCACTATCAAAGGCTGGAAGCGAGCGGCCAGATGAGCCGTGAGGACGCCCAGGCCAAGGCGAAGGATGCACTGAGTGCGTTACGCCGCGACAGCGACTACTTCTTCGTGCGCAGCACCGACAATGTCATGCTTGTGCACCCCGACGCGAAGCGTGTCGGCAAGGTCGATCCCGGTTCGAAGATGCCCGATGGCCGCACCACGGCCGAGGTGTACAACGAATATCTGGAGAAGGCGAATCCGGCCATCATGGTCATCTACACAACGCGCCCCGGTGACAAGGAAAAGCGCCAGCTGCCCAAGCTCAATGGCGTATACCGGTTCGAGCCATGGTCCTGGCTGGTGGGCATCGGCTTTTTCGTGGACGACGTCGACAATGCCTTCTGGCACTTCGCCCTGACTTTCCTGGCGGCAGGCGTCGTCATCATCGTCGTCGTTGGCGGGCTGGCCCTGACCATGGGGCGTGGCATCTTGCGTCAGCTGGGTGGCGAACCGGGCTACGCGGCGGAAATCGCCGGCGCGATTGCGGCGGGCGACCTGAGCCGACAAGTACGCGTGAATGGCGAATCCGACAGCTTGCTTTCCGCCATGGCGCGCATGCAGGACGGCCTGCGCCAGCTCGCCCAGCGCATATCGGGCGCGGCGGGCGTGCTTGTGCAATCGAGCAAGCAGCTCGATACGCAGATGCAGCAGATTGTCACCAGCGCCCACGCTTCGGCCGACGCAACGTCGGCCACCGTGGCCGCCGTGGAACAGATGACGGTGAGTATCGACCACGTCAACAACAGCGCGCGCGAGACCACCGGGCACTCCACGCAATCGGCCAAGCTCGCCGCCGAAGGCGAAGCGCTGGCCGCGCAGGTGTCGGGCGAAAACCGCCAGATCGCCGCTGACGTCGCTTCTGCCGCGACCATGATCCGCGGTCTGGTGGACAGCTCACGCCAGATCGATAGCATCGCGGCGACGATCAAGGAGATCGCCGACCAGACCAACTTGTTAGCGCTCAACGCTGCCATTGAGGCGGCCCGCGCCGGTGAGCAGGGGCGCGGCTTCGCCGTGGTGGCGGACGAGGTGCGCAAGCTGGCCGAACGTACGGGCAGCGCGACGGAAGATATCGTCAAGACCACGCAGGCGGTGCAGCGCGAGGTCGATGCCGTTGCCAGCAAGATGGATGAGGTCGGTCAATTGGTGGACGGCGGGGTGGCGCGCACCGAGCGGGCCGAAGGGGCTCTGCGCGAAATCCGCGGCAGCGTGGAAGGTACGCTCCTGCAGATTCGCGATGTGGCTGCCGCCATGCAGGAGCAATCGCTCGCTAGCTCGCATATTGCCAGCAATATCGAGCGGATCGCGCAGATGGCGGAGGAGTCCGATGCCTCCATTGCCGCAGCGCGCGAGGCGGTGTCACGACTGGATGGCCTGGCGCATGAGCTGAACCAGGCGGCGGGTAGCTTCAAGCTCAAGTAAGCGCCGATCCTCTTGCGGTTAAAAGGCGCCTCGGGCGCCTTTTTATTTTTCTTTGGCCAGCGTCTGCGCCTTGATCGTCGCCACCTTGTCGCCCTGCCTTGCCGCCGCCGCGTACCAGCTAATGGCCTGCGCCCGGTCGGCCGCTACACCCTGACCATGCTCGTACATCGAGGCGATGAGGTATTGCGCGCCCACGTCGCCGCCCTCGGCCGCCTTTTCATACCAGTGCGCGGCCTGCGCGTCATCCTGCGGCGCGCCACGACCCAGGTAGTACTGCGTGGCCAGGCTCACCTGCGCCTGCACATGGCCTTTGGCTGCCGCCACCTGGAACCAGTGCGTCGCATCCGTTTGTGAGCGTGGTAGGCCGTCGCCGTTCTCATAGGCCACGCCCAGCAGGTAGGCGGCATTCATCACGCCATGGTCGGCCGACTTGCGCAGCCATTCACGCCAATCGGCCTTATCTCCGGGAATCTCTTCGCGCTTGAGCATCATCGCGTAGTTGAATTCGGCCAGCGGGTTGCC
>JAFAKZ010000127.1 GCA_019234745.1 Burkholderiales bacterium | reverse complement strand
CGTCAAGCTGCGCTAGAAACGGGGTACGACGCCCGTATGTGCCTTCACCAGTTCGCTCAGCTGCATGTAGAACTCGCCACCGTCGCGCGTACTCACCCAGTTGCCCTGCTCGTCGCGCCGGTAGTGGAAACCACCCGAACGCGCGGCCAGCCAGATTTCCTGGTTGGGAAGATGCCGATTGACGATAACCTTGGCGCCATCGTCAAATTCGATTTCCAGCACATTGCCGTTGCGGTTCACGTCCACATCGAGCTCCGGCGCATCCATGGCCGTTTCGATGCGGTCGAATACCGCGTCGCTGATATTAAGAAATTCACTCTCGTTCATTGGCCGCAACCGCTTGCGTTGATAGTATCGTCATTTTACTCGTCCTTTACTCTTCCGGGCCCAATCATGCGCCGTTACCTTGCTGTGTTGTTCCTGTTTTCCCTGGCCGCATGTGGTTACAAGGGTCCGCTCTACTTGCCGAAACCGACACCCGTCGCAAGCAAGCCACAGGCGACGCCCTCGCCTACCCCCAGCCCCACGCCCACTGCAGAGACGAGCAAGCAATGAAGCTGACACCCGACGCGAACGGCAATCTGGCGCTCGATGGTGTATCGCTGGCCGACATTGCCCAGCAGTACGGCACGCCCTGCTACGTCTATTCCGAAGCCGTGCTGCTCGACACTTTCCGCAGCTATCAGGCAGCCTTTGCCGGGCATGATCCACTGATTTGCTACGCCATGAAGGCGAACTCGAACCTGTCGCTGCTCAAGCTGCTGGCGGACCAGGGTGCGGGTTTCGATATCGTGTCGGGCGGCGAATTGGCGCGCGCATTGGCCGCGGGTGCGCCGGCCGATCGCATCGTGTTCTCCGGCGTGGGCAAGGCGGGCGAGGAAATGGCGCAGGCCCTGCGCGCGGGCATTCACTGCTTCAATGTGGAGTCCGAGCCTGAGCTGCACCGGCTGAGCGACGTCGCCACGAGCCTGGGCCTGAAGGCGCCCGTGAGCCTGCGCATCAACCCGGACGTCGATGCGAAAACCCACCCCTATATCTCCACGGGCCTCAAGGACAACAAGTTCGGCATCGCCTTCGAAGAGGCGCCGCGCGTGTACGCCGTGGCGGCCAAGCTGCCCGGCCTGCACGTGGTCGGCATCGACTGCCATATCGGCTCGCAGCTCACCGAGATCGCCCCCTTCGTCGACGCGCTGGACCGCCTCCTGGCGCTGGTGGACGCGCTGGCCCAGGACGGCATCGTGCTGGAACACATCGACCTGGGCGGCGGTCTGGGCATACGCTACACGGACGAAACGCCCCCCGACGTGGCCGACTACGCGCGCGCCATCCTGGCCAAGCTGGCCGGCCGCAAGCTCAAGGTGGTGCTGGAACCGGGCCGCTCGCTTATCGGCAATGCGGGCCTCTTGCTCACCAAGGTGGAATACCTGAAGCCGGGCGAAACCAAGCACTTCGCCATCGTCGACGCGGCCATGAACGACCTGATCCGTCCCGCGCTCTACGAGGCCTATCACCAGATCGTCCCGGTGCATGCGCGCTCGGAGGCCGCCATCAACTATGACGTGGTCGGCCCAGTATGCGAGAGCAGCGACTTCCTGGGCCACGACCGCGCACTGGCGCTGCAGCCGGGCGACCTGCTGGCCGTGCTGTCGGCGGGCGCCTATGGCATGACCATGAGTTCCAACTACAACACGCGTCCGCGTGTGGCCGAGGTACTGGTGGGCGGCGGTGAAGCGCGGCTGATTCGCCGGCGCGAGACGGTGGATGATTTGCTGGCGAACGAGCGCGCATTGTTGCGGTAAGGGTGTAGGTTGGGTAGAGCGCAGCGAAACCCAACATGGCGGTCTTGTTTAACACTTTCGGGTGCTGGAACCAGCGTTGGGCATCGCTGCGCACCAACCTACGCGGTCACGGCTCGTTCCAGCCCAGCCCCGCACACACCCCGGCGAAATCCTCGCTGGCTGGCGCATGCAAATCCAAGGGCGCACCGGTAACCGGATGCGCCACCTTCAGCCGGGTACAAGCCAGCAATAAGCGCGACGTACCGAACAGCTCGGTAAACAGCCGATTGTGTCGCCCCTTGCCATAGGTCGCGTCGCCGATGATGGGATGCGAAATATGCTTGAGATGGCGCCGTAACTGGTGCCGTCGCCCCGTTACGGGTTCCAGTTCCAGCAAGGCGTAGCGGCTCGTTGGGTAGCGGTCCACCGCGTGCGGCAGCTCCACCGTGCCATGCCGCCAGTAGCGCGTGAAGGCG
>JAFAKZ010000074.1 GCA_019234745.1 Burkholderiales bacterium | reverse complement strand
CAGCGTCTTGATCGGGCCGGCGGAGATGCCGTTTACGCGTACGTTCTGGGCGCCCAGCGAGGCGGCCATATAGCGCACGTTCGCTTCCAGGCTGGCCTTGGCCAAGCCCATCACGTTGTAATTGGGGATGGCACGCTCGGCACCCAGGTAGCTCAGCGTAATCAGCGAGGCGTCACTGGAGAGCTGGCCGCGCAGGGCCTTGGCCATGGCGGCGAAGCTATAGCTGCTAATGTCGTGGGCGATCTGGAAGGCTTCGCGGCTGACCGAGTCCAGATAGTCGCCGGACAGCGCTTCGCGCGGCGCAAAGCCGATGGAATGGACGACGCCGTCGACCTTGTCCCAGTGCTTGCCGAGGTCGGCCGCCATGGCGGCGATTTCTTCGTCGGAGCTGACGTCGCAGCGCAGGACGATGTCGCTGCCCAGCTCGTTCGCCATTTCGACGACGCGATCCTTGAGCTTGTCGTTCACATAGGTGAAGGCCAGCGTGGCGCCCTCGCGCTTGCAGGCGTTGGCGATACCCCAGGCGATGGAGCGGTTCGACAGAAGACCGGTGATAAGAATTTTCTTGTCGGCGAGAAAGCCCATGTCATTCATTTCCTACACTTGTGGATGGGGGATTATAGCGGGGTGCAGTAGGGACACGCTGAATTATTCCTGCCACCGCGGCCCCAGGAATAATTCAGAGGCTCCCTAGGAGGTCGCAAAAATGCATCGGTCAAACGCTAGATTTATATTCTCTCGACCGGCGCGTATTGCCCTTGGTAGTCCGGTATCTTTGGTTTGCCCTGCGGTGCTTGCCCATCTGCCAACCTTGGTCTGACAAAAGTATATTGATGTTGAATATCCATACCATGCGGTTTCGCCTGATCGTCCTGGCCGTGTTCGCCACGGTGCTGGGTACGGCGTTCCGTCTCGTCGTGGTGCTGCCGTATTTGAAGGCGCAGATACGCGAGCAGTATGCGGCGCAGCAGCTGTCGATCGCCAACTATGTCGCGGCCGATGTCGGCAACGCGGTGGCCATGCGCCAGCGCTCGCTCGCCAATCTGGCGCAAGATGGTCTTCGCGTCCTGGCACAGCCCGGGCGCGACACACAGGCCTGGATCGCGGACCGCCAGCATTTCTCGCTGCGCTTCGACCTGGGCCTGGTGTTGATCGCGCCGGACGGTCACGGCGTGCTGGCCCAGTACCCCATGGCAGAGGCCCGCGCTCACGTCGATTTCGCGCAATACGACTGGTTCCATGCCGCCGTCGCAGCACCTGCAGGGCAGGTTGTCCAACCCATGCACTGGTCGGTCGACCCACAGCCGGCCATCGTCACGGCCGACGCCCTGCGCGACCCCAATGGTCGGTTGCTGGGGGTGCTGGCAGGCCTGAGTTCGCTCCAAGTACCCGATTTCCTGGGGCTGTTGCAGCAGAAGCACCTGGGCAGGACGGGCGGGTTTCTGCTGGTTGCACCACGCGAAAAACTGTTTATCGCATCGACCGACCCGACCATGACCTTGCGGCCGACGCCGCAGGCAGGTGTCGATGTGCTGCATGACCGGGCCATGGCCGGCTATCGCGGCTCCGACATCACCATCAACGCCAAAGGCGTGGAAGAGCTGTCCTCCATTGCGTCCGTCCCCGGCACGGACTGGTTCGTCGTTGCGCGCGTGCCCACGGACGAGGCCTTTGCTTCTGTGGCCGAAATGCGCCGCGTGATGTGGTACAGCAGCGTGGTGATCATTCTGGTGATCCTGACCATCGTCCTCACTATCTTTACGCGCATGCTGCGGCCACTGACGACCACGGCCTCTCTCATGCGGGACATCGCAGACGGCAAGCGCGAGCTTGCGCCGCTGCCTGTCGACACCAGGGATGAGGTGAGCGAGCTGGTACGGGGATTCAACTATCTGGTGGAACGCCTGGCTGAGAAGGATGCGGCGCTGCACGCCAGCGAGGCGCGACTTGCCTTTATGGCGCACCACGATCCGCTCACGGGCCTGCCCAACCGCGCCATGCTGGAAGACCGTCTGGAGCAGG
This sequence comes from Burkholderiales bacterium, assembly GCA_019234745.1. Lineage (GTDB taxonomy): Bacteria > Pseudomonadota > Gammaproteobacteria > Burkholderiales > Chitinimonadaceae > JAFAKZ01. The sequence continues at coordinate 2,429 of JAFAKZ010000074.1, read as the reverse complement.
CCATGGCCCGCGTCGAGCGCGATGGCACGCAGTTGGCCTTGCTGTTTTGCGACCTCGACGGCTTCAAGCCCATCAACGACCAGTTCGGCCATCGTGCGGGCGACGCGGTGTTGCGTGAAGTGGCCGATCGCTTGCGCCTAGGACGGCGCCGCACCGATACGGTGGCGCGGCTGGGTGGCGACGAGTTCATCGTACTGCTGGCCGACCTGGACGATGCGCGCGCTGCCTCTAGCCTGGTCGCCGAGCAATGTTTGGCTGCGATTCGCGAGCCGATCGAGCTCGATGGCCAGCACTTTGATGTCGGCATGTCGGTCGGCATTGCGCTCCACGCTGGCGCGCGCGTGGCGACCTCGGAGCTGCTTTCGCAGGCCGATATCGGCATGTATCACGCCAAACGTGCGGGCAAGGGGCTGTTCCGCTTTTTTGAAGTCGACCCACCGGCGCCTGCGGGCGAGGATACGGCGACGGCGCCCGATCAACTGCGGCCCTGAAGCCTGTCCGGCTATTCCGGTATCGCCAGCAGATTGTTGCCGTCGAGCGGAATGGTTTGCAGATCGGTCAGCTTGAAGCGCCCGCCATTGGCGGCGAAGTAATCCAACAGGCGCTGCGATTCCTCCCACCAAGCGCACTTGGCGCGCCACTCGGGTTGGACGCGGAAGGCCAGTAGAGATAGCACGCCGGCGTGCCACTTGAAGTGATGAATCTGCACCCAACCCTTGGCCGTGGTATAGGTCTCGCCCGACAGCGCCGCATGGTTGCCTACGTCCAGACGGATGTTGCCGCGGCTCAATGCCACCTTGCGCGTCTCTGCCCTGGCCAGCATCACCGTCACATTGCAGCAGCGCGGGTATTGGTCCCACACCGAACGTGCCGGGTCGAACGGCGGTAGGCTACCGTCTGCTGCGATATGGTCCAGCATGACGCCCCGTAGCATCACAATGCCCTTGTCCGCGCATTCGGTCGTGAGCGCAGGCAATTTGAGTGGGTAGACCTGAAACTCGTCGCTGTCACACCATACGATCCAGTCATTTGCCCGTACAAACTGGTCTTGCAGGCTGTCATGATGGCGCCGCAGCGCCCATACGTCGTAAGGGGCGACGAGCGAGAAGGCCTTGTCGCAGCCCAGTGCTCGCAGCTGTGCCGCAAAGCGCGCAAGGTGCTGGTTGCGCGTTGCCTCATCCACGCTCGGCTCCTGTTGCAGGCTGAACAGGAACTGCTCCACGCCCAGTTCGCGGTAGTGGGCCACCAGCTGCGGCAGCCAGTCGATGCGGGCGGGTTCCAGCGTGCAAATCAGGTGGATCATCGGCGCCTGCTCAGTCTTGCGCGCGGGCGCCGCCGTCCACGGCGACGATCAGGTCGATTTCGACCGCCGCATTCTTTGGCAGCTTGTACACGCCCACTGAGGTACGGGTGTGCTTGCCCGCCACGCCGAACAGGGCGTAGAGGATGTCGGACGCGGCATCGGCAACTTCGCTGTGGCGCTCGAAGTCATCCGCGCTTTGCACGTAGACCGTCATGCGCAACAGCCTAGCCACCCGCTCCAGCGACCCGGCCGCCTGGCGTACCGCCGCCAAGGCACGCAGCACGCACACTTGGGCCGCCCGGCGTGCGTCGTCGAACGAGGCATCGGCGCCCACGCGTCCCTTCACTACGATATCGCCTTGTATGCGTGGCACCATGCCGCTGATATAGAGCAAACCCTCGTGGTCGACGGCCACATCGTAGTTGGCCCCACCGCGAATTTCCGCTTCGAACTGGATGCCAAGCTGGCGGCACAGCTCGTCGTAGGATGCGTTGCGCTGCTGCGCCGATGGTGTCATCTGCATTGCCTCGGGGTAGGGACGGGTGCTGAGCTTAACACTGTAAACCTGGCGCATTCCAGCAGGTGGACGGGCGAGCAAGTGCAATAGTTTGCTACAAATGCAACACGGCGAGTGGGAGCGGTCGGTGCAAGCAAATTATCTATTGGGCATATGTTGTAAATATATGTTACATTCCAGCTGATTCAATACCTTATATAAGTTCGGCTGCATATACACGGCATCGCCGGCGGCCGACCGGATCGCACTGGATGTAGCTCGTACTGGATGGACATGCGTAAATTCCTGATGGCGGCGTTGGCCGCATTGCTGGCGCTGCAGGCCGGTGCGTTGGAGATGAAGCCGCGCGCCCACGCAGGCCGACCCATGCACCGCAAGTCGGCGGACGACAGCTTCGGCCCCTACTACCTGGGCTTTACCGGCTATTGCAATGTGTTCGAACTGTGGTTCGACCCAGACACGTCGATCATCTACGGCAACGAGATCGGCTGCACGGACGCCGCGTCGGCAGGCCGACCCGTCATGGGTACCATCGATAGCAGTGGCGCCGATCTGTATCTCACCGTCGGTGGTTCGCAGAAGGCCATGGTGATCGATGCCGACTTGTAC
>JAFAKZ010000415.1 GCA_019234745.1 Burkholderiales bacterium | reverse complement strand
CAGCGTTTGCTTTCAAAGCGATCCTTCATCAGCCAACGCGTCGGCAGCATCCACCAAGTGTTTTCCGCCACATCGACGACGCTGGTGAACGGCGTAATGAGCACCAGCGCTGCAGGCGCCTGGCCGCGTTCGCTCGCCAGGGCACTGACTTGTACCGCCACGCCCGTACCCAAGGACTCACCCACCACGGTAATAGGGTCATGAGGAAACATGCTCGCAACTGTGGCATACAGCTGATCAGAGTCAGTCACCAATGCATGCTCGGTGGGTTCGCCGGCACGTGCCCCAAAGCCTGGGTATTCGGCCAGTACCAAGCGATAGCCGCGGTCAAGAAACTGTCGGGCAACAGGCGCATTCTGGAATAGGGAGTGATCACTACCATGGTAGAAAATGGCCGTACCCTGTACCGCTTGGCCAGCTTTGGGTTGCACCACCACCGCCCCAAACTGTGGCAGGACAGTGGCCGCCGTACCAAAGTCGCGTGTCAACAAGCTATTGAACTCACTTGACGAAATACGATCCGGCTCATACAGCATCGTGCGTTGGATGCTATACATCACCACGCACAGCACGAGATACACGGTCACGAATCCATACAGACCGTAACGCCCCAATTTCTGCCAGTTGATAGCGGATTCTGCGGAAGGCATCGTAGTACCTGGTTGGCCACATCACGATGCACTTATAAGCTACCCAAACAGTCGGCCGATAGCGTCGGTTACAATTTTCAACGGCTCTAACCTTTGTGCGCAGGATCGGGCAATCCGCAATAGCTCACACGCCGCCAGAGCCAGTAGGGTGCATCAGCGAGGTGCAATCGTAGGGCGCAATTGCGAAGCATTGCGCCGGATGATAGCAAACTATGCTGCGTTATCGCCCGACGTACCTTTCGGCGCGAAATCATATGTCCCGATCTGTGCTACGAGTGGCAGGTAATTTCTGATGCGGCGCAATGCTTCGCAATTGCGCCCTACGTAATGCCCGTTGAGCATCGCCGCGTTTCACTCTATTTGTATCCCGCCCACCGATTCGGCCGTTCTTCCGTTGCCTCCTTCAGCAGGTGGTCCGCACGTAGATCATCCTTCGGTATCAACAAATCCCCACCTTGCACTGCCTGCGCGAGCGCCTGGATGGCAACCGGGTAATCCTTGTCCGCCGACATCTCCAGCAGCCGCCGCGCCATCAGCGGGTTGCGCGGTACGCCGTCGCCCGTCATATAGGCGTTCGACAGCAGGAACATGGCCTGGGCGTTGCCGCGGTCGCTGGCGAAGGTCAGCCATTGGCCGGCCAGCTTCGCGTCGACCGGCACGCCGTCGCCGTTCTTCGCCATGCGGGCCAGATTGAGCGCCGCGACGGCATGGCCGTGCTCCGCCGCCACGCGATACCAGCGCCAGGCGCGGGCTGGGTCGCGCGTTTCGCCGACGAGGGGGCGCAACAGCGATTCGCCACGCTGGTAGGCTGCTTCGCCGTCACCGGCGCTACCAGCGCTCTCGAACAGGGCCATTGCGTCTCCGCGTTTCCCGGCCTTGGTCAGGTAGAGCAGCCCCAGCTCCCGCTGCGCAACGGGCAGGCCGCGATCTGCCCAGCGCTTCAGCCGTTTCTCGGCGTCGGTGTTGCCGGCGTGCTGGGCCAGCATCTCGGCCGATTCGATTTCGGCGGACGTGGGGACGTGCCCATCGTCGCCGGGTTTGCAGGCTGTTGCCATAAGCAGGCAAGCGGAAGCCAGCGCGATGCGGCAGAGCATGCGCGAGGTGCCAAGGCTTGCATATGGATAGGGTAGGGTGGTGTTGCGGTCAATCATTTCATCTGTACCAATAAACGAGCACGCCCTGCCGTATGGCAGAGCGTGCTTCGATGCTGCAGACAAGCTTGGCGCCGGCTCGTGATCCGAGCCGGCTGTACCTTACTTGCTCAGGTCGATCGTGTAGTGCGAGAAGCCGTTGGCGTCCGGCTGGGCGCTTTCCGACACCACGCGGGCCAGACCGGCGGCCGCGGCGTTAGCCATATGGCCCGGCGCTACGCGCAGGGTGACGGGGCCGGCCGTCTTCACTTTCACGAAGCTCCAGCTCTGGCCGTTACCATTCGTGGCCAGGGTGACCTTTCCGACTTGTTGACCGACCGAGCGCAGGTAGTTCGCGACAACTGCCTGGTTGGCGTCCGGCGACTTGATGATGGTCTTGCTGCCGTCGATGCCAGGGAAGTGGCCGCCGCCGCCTGCGCGGTAGTCGTTGGTGGCGACGATAAAGTCGTCGGTCGGCTGCACGGCCTTGCCTTGGTAGGTCAGGTTAACGATGCGGCTGCCGACCGGCTGCGTCACGTCGATCTGGTACTGCAGCGCATTGCCGGTGGCGTAGAACACGTCGTAGTTGTAGATCGTGGAGTAGGACGGCACCAGGTCCTGCTCGGTGGTCTTGGTCGGGTCGATCTGGCCGAACTGGTTGGCGGACGTCTCCAGCCAGTTCTTCAAGTCGGAACCCTTGATCTTCACTGCCTGCAGGTTGTTGTTGCTGTACAGGTAGAGGTCGCCAGGGTTACGCACTTGCAGGCCGATGGGCGCCGCAGGCGTCGCACCCGGAGCCACGTCGGTGAAGTCCGTCGGGCCGTTGCGGCCGGCCTTGAACGGTGCGCTGCAGGAGATCACGGGGATGCTCTTGTAGCTCTGGATCGTCGGGTCGCTCGAATTGGCGATGAAGTTCTGCACGTAGTTGATCTGTGCCTGGTTCACCAGCTGGATGGCGCTCACGTCGCCGGCCAGGGCGAAGTAGGACGACATCTCGAACTCGGAGTTCACGCCCAGCGGCTGCTTGGCGTAGGCGATGGTGGCATTGTGCTCCGTGCTGACGATAGGCGCGATGGTCGGGTCGGCGGCGACGTTGGTCGTGCCGTCCGTGTACTTGAAGCCACGGTCTTCCACCGTCGTCTGGCTAGGCTGGATCACCCACTGGCCATCATGGAACACCAGGGTCATCTTGATGATGCCGAGGCGACGGCCCCAGCTTTGCGCCATCACGGTCGGTACGCCGTTGACGAAGCCGTTGACGGCGTCCACCTTGGCGCTGGCGGGCAGCGAGGTGAAGGACGGATCAAGCGCCGGT
>JAFAKZ010000260.1 GCA_019234745.1 Burkholderiales bacterium | reverse complement strand
TTGCGCGTGGCGTTATAGCTCACGTTCAGGACGATCTCGCCGTTCTTCACGTGCTCCGTGGGCACCTGCATCTTGCCCTTCACGGCGACGACCAGATAGGGCGTGAAGCCCTGGTCCGAGCACCATTCGTGGATGGCGCGCATCAGGTAGGGTTTGATGGGGGCGTTTTTCATAATGTCATCCCTGACTTCCCGTGCGGGCGGACGTCGCCGTCCGCCCTGCCCGGTATTACTTGCGCATGGCCTTTTCGTTCGGCGTCATCGAGTCGATGAAGGCCTGGCGGCCGAACAGACGCTCGGCGTACTTCAGCACGGGCGCCATGGGCTTGCTCACTTCCACGCCGTAGTGCTCCAGGCGCCACAGGAGCGGGGCGATGGCCACGTCGAGCATGGAAAACTCGTCGCCCAGCATGAACTTCTGCTTGGAGAAGATGGGGGCGATCTGGCCCAGGTTGTCACGGATGGTGGTACGCGCCTTGTCCTGTTCCTTCTTATTCGATGCGCCGCTTTCCAGCGTGCGCACATGCACGAACAGTTCGCGCTCGAAATTGAACAGCATCAGGCGGGCGCGGCCGCGCTGGATCGGATCGGCCGGCATCAGCTGCGGGTGGGGAAAACGTTCGTCGATGTATTCGTTGATGATATTGGACTCGTACAGCACCAGTTCGCGCTCGACCAGCACGGGAACTTCGTTGTACGGATTCATCACTGCCAGGTCTTCTGGCTTGTTGTGCACATCCACGTCAACGATCTGGAAATCCATGCCCTTTTCGAACAGGACGATGCGGCAACGGTGGCTGAACGGGCAGGACGTGCCGGAATATAAAGTCATCATGGCGAAGCGTTCTCCATCAATAGCAAATGTCAAAAACAGTCAATTTTAACATCGCGACCATGACAAAAGCCAGAAAATGTCGATAAGTTGATGATATATAAAAGAAAAACGGGAAGCTTCGCCTCCCGTTTTATGGCATTGCTCAGGGCCGGATGGCCTGGAATCAATGCACGTCACTCCAGTATTCCTTCTTCAGGAAGAAGGCCAGCGGAGCCAGCACGAACAACAGGAAGAGAACCACGCCATAGCCCACGCGCTCGCGCGTGACCTGAGCCGGTTCACTCATCCACACCAGATAGTTCGTCAGGTCGGCCGCCGTATTGTCGAAGTCCAGCGTCTTGGCCTTGCCATCAACCAGCGCCGTCTGCGTGCCGGCCTTGGTCAGCACCAGTTGGTGAGTGACAACGACCTTCTTGCCTTCCTTCGTTTCCTCTTCCTGCCAGGAACGCGTCACCGCACCCTTGGCTGGTGCATCGCCTTCCACCACATTCAGCACCTGCTCACCTTGCTGCTGCCACAGCACGTGCGGCATACCAACCTTGTCGAACACGGCATTATTCCAGCCCGTGGGTCGGCTCGGATCGCGGTAGAAGCTGCGCAGATAGGTATAGAGCCAGTCGGCGCTGCGCGAGCGGGCGATGACCGACAGGTCGGGCGGCGGAGCGCCGAGCCAGACCTTGGCGTCCGCCGGCTGCATGCCAACCTTCATCAGATCACCCGGCTTGGCGCCCGTGAAGATCAGGTTGTCCTTGATCTGGTCGACGGACAAGCCAAGGTCGGTCAGGCGGTTGTAACGCATGGCCTGTGCGCTATGGCAGGACAGGCAGTAGTTGGTGAACAGCTTGGCGCCGCGCTGAAGCGACTCGACGTCCTGCAGGTTCACGGGGGCAGGGTCCAGCGCCGGGCCTTCTTCGTCCGCGAAAGCGTGGAAGGAGAAGACAAGTGCGCTGGCGGCGAAGAGGCGGGCAAACGTATTTTTCATCTGTTTATCTCTCCGATCAAACCAGCTTCGCGAAGAAGAAGGCGCCGACAAAGGCCAGGCCCACGTACATCAGGAAAGCCGCCTGACGGCCGACGGTCGATTCCGTGACGCGATCCGGCACGGCCACGGTGCCCGGGTCGTTCTTCGTGTAGAACGGCATGAGGAAGAAGAAACCGAAGTAGATCACCGAGAAGATCTGCGCCAGGTCCGTGCGCAGGTTCGTCGGCGGCTTGGCACCCAGGATGCCCAGGCCGATAAAGGCGATCAGGAACAGCACGAGCGCCGTCTTGAACTTCTTGCCGCGGTAGCGGATGGACTTGACGTTGCCGCGGTCCAGCCAGGGCAGGAAGGCGATCACCACGACGGCCAGGCCCATGGCGATCACGCCCCACACCTGCGTGCCGGCGAAGGACGGCACCGCGCGCAGGATGGCGTAGAACGGCGTGAAGTACCAGACAGGCGCGATATGCGGCGGCGTTTTCAGCGGGTCCGCCGGAATGAAGTTGTTGGCTTCGAGGAAGTAGCCACCCATATTCGGGGCGAAGAACACCACGTAGGAGAAGATGGCCAGGAACACGGCCACGCCGAAGATATCCTTCACCGTGTAGTACGGGTGGAAGGGGATGCCATCGAGCGGGATGCCCGTCTTCGGGTCCTTGTTCTTCTTGATCTCGATGCCGTCGGGGTTGTTGGAACCCACTTCATGCAGGGCAAAGATGTGCACGACGACAAGCGCCAGCAGCACCAGTGGCACGGCGATCACGTGGAGCGCGAAGAAGCGGTTCAGCGTAGCGTCCGACACGACGAAGTCGCCACGGATCCAGATCGACAGGTCCGGCCCGATCACGGGGATGGAGCTGAACAGGTTCACGATCACCTGCGCGCCCCAGAAGGACATCTGGCCCCAGGGCAGCAAGTAGCCCAGGAAGGCTTCCGCCATCAGGCACAGGAAGATCAGCATGCCGAAGATCCACACCAGCTCGCGCGGCTTCTGGTAGGAGCCGTAGACAAGGCCGCGGAACATATGCAGGTAGACCACGACGAAGAACATCGAGGCGCCCGTGGAGTGCATGTAGCGGATCACCCAGCCGCCCCATACGTCGCGCATGATGTACTCGACGGAGTAGAAGGCCAGTGCGGCGTCCGGCTTGTAGTTCATCGTGAGGAAGATACCCGTCACGATCTGCAGCACCAGCACCAAGAGCGCCAGCGAGCCGAAGAAGTACCAGAAGTTGAAGTTTTTCGGTGCGTAGTACTCGGAGAGGTGCTCCTTGTACATCGTCTGCAGCGAAGGGAAGCGGTCGTCGACCCAGGTCTGCACGGATTGAATCAAGCTCATCGTCGCTTCCCTCTTATTTGCTTTCGCCGATCAACAGCAGCTTGTCGTTGATGTACTTGTGCGGCGGGACCTCAAGATTCTTGGGTGCCGGCACGCCGGAGAACACGCGGCCCGCGAGGTCGAACTTGGAACCATGGCAGGGGCAGTAGAATCCGCCCAGCCACTCGGGGCCGAGGTCGGCCGGGGCAAGTTCGGGACGGTAGGTGGGCGAACAGCCAAGGTGGGTACACACGCCCAGCGCAACCCAGACTTCAGGCTTGATGGAGCGGCCTTCGTTCTTGCAGTAGTCGGGCTGCTGGTCCACTTCCGACTTCGGGTCGACCAGCTTGCCGTCGTTCTTGGGCAGGTTGTCGACCATTTCCTTGGTGCGACTCACCACCCAGACGGGCTTGCCGCGGTATTCGGCATTGATCTTCTGGCCCGGTTCGAGCTTGCTGATATCGACTTCCACCGGAGCGCCGGCCGCTTTCGCACGCTCGGACGGGAAGAAGCTCCCCACAAAGGGCACGGCAACGCCGGCAACGGCAATGCCGCCGACGGCACCCGTTGCGAGCGTCAGGAAACGCCGCTTGCTGTTGTCCACTTGATTGGTCATACCCTGTCCCTGACTTTCTGTGACTCAGAATATCCGGCTGTGTGGCGTGGCCCAATACGTCTTGGCTACGCTATCGCACGCATGCGCGGCAATATCGCCAGCTTTCGTTCCAAAACTGGCCGATTCTAACGCAAACCCCGGCGCTGTATACGCAGAGGCGCTCCAGAAGCCGTTTTGAATGTTCCGGTGTTGTCAAAGCTCAACTAATCGTCAGTTTTTTTGGCGTTTCCTGAGGCGGGCGCCAACGCAGTCAGAACGGATTGTCGAGTTCCACGAACTGCGTGGCCAGACCAAAGTGCTCGCCCAGATGTGCCGTCAGTGCCTGCACGCCATAACGCTCCGTGGCGTTATGCCCTGCCGCGATAAAGGCCACGCCCGACTCGCGCGCCGCATGGTAATTGTGCTCGGAAGCCTCGCCCGTGATAAAGCAGTCGCAGCCCGCCGCGATGGCGTCCTCGAAATAGCGCTGCGCCCCGCCAGTACACCAGGCTATGCGCTTGACCGGGCGCTGCGGGTCGCCCGCCAGCATGGGTTCGCGCCCCAGCGCCGTGCGGATACGGTCCATAAGGTCGCCCACCGTGATTTCCGCATCGGGACTGCCTATCCAGCCCAGGTCCTGCTCGCCGAACAAGCCATCACCCACCAGGCCCAGGCGCTTGCCGAGCTGTGCGTTATTACCCAGCTCGGGGTGGGCATCGAGTGGCAGGTGATAGGCCAAGAGGCTGATATGGTGGCCCAGCAGCTTCACCAGGCGCTTGCGCTTTTGCCCCACCACACGCGGATCTTCACCGCGCCAGAAATAGCCGTGGTGCACGACGATGGCATCCGCATGCCAGTCGATCGCGGCGTCGATCAGCGCCTCGCTGGCCGTCACGCCGCACAGGATGCGCTGCACCGTAGCCCGGCCCTCGACTTGCAGGCCGTTTGGGGCGTAATCCTTGAAACGATCGACCTGCAGCAGTTGTCCGGTATACTTTTCAAGTTCGTGCAGTAGCATGGCGGTGATATTCAAGGGAAATTTGCGCGCAGCGCAGTGATAAAACCCAGAGGGTGCTCGGGTAATACACGATGAAACGACTTTGGCTGATTTTCGCACAAACCACAACGGTCGCCCTGGCCGTCTGGTTCGTCCTCACGCTGGTGCACCCCGCGTGGCTGGGCAAGCCCATGTCGCAGATCATCACGCTCAACCAAAGTTCACCCGTCGACGCCACGCCGGCCGCCAGCAGCTACCGCGATGCCGTACGGCGCGCCATGCCCAGCGTGGTCAACATCTACACGAGCAAGGAAATCAAGCGTAAGCGCCCGCCGCTGCTCAACGACCCGCTGTTCCGCCGCTTCTTCGGCGACCGCTTCGACGGCCAGGAAAGCCAGCGCTCGTCCAGTCTGGGTTCCGGCGTGATCGTGTCCGACAAGGGCTATATCGTCACCAATAACCACGTGGTGGAATCGGCAGACCAGATCCAGGTTGCGCTCGCCGACGGCCGCACGGCCGACGCCACGCTGGTGGGTACCGACCCCGAGACGGACATTGCCGTCATCAAGATTCCGCTGGAAAAGCTGCCGGCCGTGACCTTTGGCGAAGCGTCACAACTGAGCGTGGGCGACGTGGTGCTTGCCATCGGCAACCCCTTCGGCGTCGGCCAGACGGTCACCATGGGCATTGTTTCAGCCCTGGGACGCAAGGATTTGGGCATCAACAACTTCGAGAACTTCATCCAGACGGACGCCCCCATCAACCCGGGCAATTCAGGCGGCGCGCTGGTGGACGCGCGCGGCAACCTGGTGGGCATCAACAGCGCCATCTACTCGCGCACGGGCGGCAATATGGGCATAGGATTCGCCATACCCGCCAGCACCGTGAAGCAGATCATGGAGCAGATCATCCGCGAGGGTTCCGTCACACGCGGCTGGATAGGCGTGGGCACGCAGGACCTGACGCCGGAGCTGGCAGACTCCTTCAAGCTACCCGACACCCATGGCGCATTGATCGGCGAAGTGGTGACCGGCGGCCCGGCCGACAAGGCGGGCGTGAAGCTGGGCGACGTGCTAGTGGAGGTCGACGGCCAAGAGATCGTGGACTCCAGCGCCATGCTGAACGTGGTGGCCGGGCTGGCGCCGGGCAAGGCGGCGGCTATCAAGGTGCTGCGCAAGGGCAAGTCCATGGAACTCAAGCTGACCATAGGCAAACGCCCACATATCGCGGCACCGCAGACTGAGGGCGACGACCAGGAAGGTGACGACGCGCAGGCGGAGAACTGACGCGACGCAACCCAACAAATAAAAGAGCCGGCTATCGGGCCGGCTTTTTCATATCCCCAAGGGCTTACTTGCCCTTGTGGTAGGTCACCTTCTTCTTGCCGGCCTCGCAGCTGCCGACGACCTTGGCGTCACCTGCCTTGTCGGCCTCGACCACGTCCAGCGAGTAGTCCTTCACGCCCTTCTTCTGCAGGCCGGCGTCGATTTCCGTCTTCAGCTCGTTGCAGTCCTTGTGCTTGTCGGCTGCCATGGCAGGCACGATCATCAGGGTGGCACAAACGGCCAGAATCCATGTCTTCATCGGTCAAACCTCCTCCTATGTAGTCGATCTCGCGCTACGACCCGATCCGCCGGCAATTGCATCAGTGGATCGTATAAATCAGCGACAGATGCCCGCTCGCAAACATGTTCGCCACCGTGCTCTTACCGTCCGCGCCAACGCCGTAACCCAGGAAGATGTTGGTGCCGACCAGGGACGTCAGATTCATGCCGTTGACCACCGTCATCGTGTCGGACTGTAGGGCGCCCGTCAGGTAGGCGACGGGATTATTTGGGTCATATTGCTGCCAGCCGGCCGGCGTGAGTACATAGACGGTACCGCTAGGCAGAATGGCCGCTACGTAGATGGAGCCCGTCTTGCCCACATCCGCCGCCGGTACGATCAGGGTGCCCTGGATGGTCTGGCTACCTATCGTCCCCGTCGCGACGGACGTGGCGGAGTAGCTGGTCAATACGGCGGCACTGTTGATCTGCAGCAGCTTCTGGGGCAGGTCTTGGAGGTCGTAGGTGTTGTTGTTGTACGTGTAATAGTAGTCCGGGTACACGGGGACCTGGCCCATGGCATCGACCACGCTCATGCCGTTCACCACGTTGCCAAACACGGCGTAGCCCGCGCCTGCCGCAGTCGGGCCGGTGTAGTCCAGCTCAGGGCTGTCTACCAGATTGAAGTAGAACTCCGAAGTAGCGGAATTCGGGTCGGATGTACGCGCCATGGCGATAGTGCCACGCAGGTTCTTCAGCCCATTGCTCGCCTCATTGACGATGGGCGCGTTGGTCGCCGGCATGCTCAGGTCGATTTTGTAGCCGCCACCCTGCACGACGAAGCCCGCCACCACGCGGTGGAAGATCTCGGTGTTGTACTGGCCGGAATTTACGTAGTTCAGGAAGTTGGCCACCGTGACGGGGGCTTTGGCCTGGTTCAATTCGATTTCGATATTGCCCATATTGGTATTGAGCAATACGTGCGGGCCGCTGGCCATCAGCGGCAGGCTGAGGAGACCGGCGAGAAGGGCAAAGAGCTTTTTCATGGCAAGGCGGAACGGAGAAATTACGATAGCGCCGCATGGTTGCGCGACCGCACCCGCCACGCAAGGGGTAGTACCGTAATAGTCGCGCGACTGACGCAAAGTGTCGTATCCGCACCGCAGCGCCGACAGCTTAGTATGGCGGCAGTAGCCGACGCAGCCCGTGACACAGGACAAGCAGCAACATCAACAGGTTGCGCAGCAGCGCCAATGGCCAGAAGGGAAAACTCATGCCCTGCCCGCGCCCTTCTGCCAAGCCGCTTGCCAGCCGGTTCAGGCGCTTGGCGCTCCACGGCCAGTCGCGCAAGCCAGCCAGCCATTTGGCAGGTATACCCTCGCGCCCTACCCAAGCACCGACCAGGCCACCGACGATAGCCGCCGTGCTGTCCGTATCGCCACCGCAGTCGACGATGGCCGAGAGCGCGGTGGCGAGGTCGCGCGGGTGGCGCAACCAGGCATGCACGCTGGCGGCCACAGTGTGGACGATATAGCCCTGCACCCCCTTGTGCCAGGACTGGGCGGCGCAGAACGCGGCCGTCGTCTCGCCATGCCCTGCGCTCTTCAGCGCCGCCGCCATCAGCTGGCGGAAGTCCGCCATGCCCGGCGCATCGCCCGCTAGCGTGGGTTCAATGGCAGCGGTCACACTGCCGACGTCTGCCTTGTGCTGCGTAGCCAGCATCGCACATAGGGCGACCACCTGTGCGCCGGCGATGGCGCGCGGGTCGGTATGCGTCAAGTGGGCACTGGCCTCCGCATAAGCCAGCAGGCGCTCGCGATCGTCGGCAAAGTACACGCCGATCACCGCAGCGCGCATGGCCGGCCCGTTGCCGGCCGAGCGCACGCCATTGCGCCCTGGCGGGAAGCCCAGCCAAAGCTTCCACAGCGCCCGCCCCGTGGCCAGGCCCACGCCAGGTGGCAATGCGGCAATCCACAGGCGCAAACGCGCCGCCAGCACACGCTGGAAACGCCCCACGTCGCCCTCGCTCAAGACCAGCGCCTGGGCCGTCAGCGCAGCGTGCTCCGTGTCGTCCGACACCAGGCCCAGCCCCGGCCACAGGGCAAAGCGCAGCCCGCCTCCACCGCGCATGCGCGCTTGGCGGCGCGGCGCGATGCCCTCCCAGGCCAGACCAAGGGCATCACCCAGGGCGCCGCCGAGCAGACAGCCGGCCAGGGCGGATTTGCGGTCGATATGCAAGACGTCGCCTCCTCGCATGCTTTGCTTCAGCATACGCGTTGGAACATGACATTTCCGGCAGGCTATTTCGTGCGATAGGCACAAAACCCCGGCCTTGGACCGATGCGCGGGTGATTGCGGCAGGTGTCGGGGCGCTGTTCGTAGATGGTGCAGCGGCGCGTTTCGGCGTCTAGATAAAGGCAGTCGCCATTGGCGCGGCGCGCCAGCGTGAAGATGCCATGCTTGAAGTTGAACTGCTCGACGATGCGCGCCTTGCTCAGGCGCTTGGCGATCTGCTTGGGCTCTTCCGCCTCCGCCTCGAAGGCATCGACTACACCCATGCGCACGAGGTCGCGCAGCTTCACCTCCACCGGCATGGTGCAGCAGGTAGCCATGCAGCTGTCACACAGGCCGTTGCGGTACTTGAGCCAGGTGCCCGTGCGATCGAGGTCGGAGAAATGGTGGATGACGGTGCTCATCGAGCGTAGCGTTCGGGGAAAGGCAGCAGTATACCGGCCCGCCCACCCATTGCCTTATCCCACTGCCGAGTGGTGCCTAGCGCATCATACCCAGGTTAAGAAATATGGTGCGTCCCGGCAGCAAATAGTAGGACCGGTCGCCAAACTCGCTGGCCGACACAGGCGGACGCCGATCACTCAGGTTGTAGGCATCGACGCCCACGCTATAGCGTTGCCAACGGTAGCCCAGATCGAGGCGAACGGTCGTGTAGGCTGCCGCCGCGGCCGTGTTGGCGATATTGAGGTAGCGCCGGCCCACGTAGTTGACCACCAGCGCCCCGTTGAAACCCTGCGCGGGCGCGTAGACCAGGCCCAGTGCACCCAGCCAGCGTGGCGACAGCGTGAGCTGCTTGCCGCTGGCGTCCACATTGGCGCCCCCTTCCGCCGCCACGTAGTGGGTGAAGCGGGCGTCGTGGTAGCTGAGCGCGGTCGTGACGTTCAAATCCGGCGTGAAACGGTAGTGCGACTCGAATTCCATCCCGCGCAAGCGCTCGCCACCGGCATTCTGGAAGATGGCGTTGCCCTGATCATCCGTCGTGGCCACGACCAGGTTCTTGAAGTCGAGCAGGAATAGACCTGCCTCATAGTCGAAGCGACCACCATTGAGTGCACCGCGCAA
>JAFAKZ010000003.1 GCA_019234745.1 Burkholderiales bacterium | reverse complement strand
GTGATGGCCACCGACCTGCGCGCGTCGGCCTGCCTCGTGATCGCCGCCCTGGCCGCCGAAGGCGAGACGGTGGTCGACCGTATTTACCACCTGGACCGCGGCTACGAGCATATCGAAGCCAAGCTGGGTGGCGTGGGCGCACAGATCGAGCGAGTCCAGTAGATAGGATTGCCAAGTCCATAACGGGGCGCGCTGTCGATGTGACAGTCCGTCCCGTTGCATTTGGCAGGCAAGCCGACGTCGTCCGCCCGGCCACCACTATTTGATCACGTCGCTCCCGCGAAGGCGGGAGCCCAGTAGTGACCGCAGGTCGCTCACACGCCTGATACCAACCAAACGTTGCACTGGATTCCCGCCTTCGCGGGAATGACGCCTTGTAGGGTATATTGGGCCGCCGCGCCATTTGCAACGACGCGAGTCATTAAGTCCATATCCCTTGAACGGAGCGGCTCCGCCCCATAGACTGGCCCCTAACCAACTCGGGGAAACAAGCATGGCCAGCCAGGAAGTCGAACTCATCCAGCGCTTCTATACCGCCTTCCAGCAGAAAGACTGGGCCACCATGGCCGCCTGCTACCACCCGGAAGCGGAATTCAGCGATCCCGCCTTCCCCAATCTCAAAGGCAAGCAGCCGGGCGCCATGTGGCGCATGCTGATCGAAGGGGCAAAATCGCTCGATATCACGTTCAACAATGTGCAGGGCGCCAATGGCCAGGGCAGCGCCCACTGGGAAGCCGTCTACCCCTTCACGCAGACGGGTCGCCACGTGCACAACAAGATCGACGCCACCTTCGAATTCCGCGACGGCCTGATCTGGCGCCACCGCGACCGCTTCGACTTCTGGGCCTGGAGCCGCATGGCGCTCGGCCCTTCCGGCCTGTTGCTGGGCTGGACGCCCATCGTGCGCAACAAGGTGAACAAGATGGCGGGGCAGCGGCTGGTGAAGTTTATTGAGAAGCATCCGGAATACCAATAGGCGCACCATTGACTAGACAACCTAACACATGAATTGTCTATGCCAATGAATTCAAATAGGTATTTCCCTAAATAGCCAATAGACAACTATCGCTCGCCATGTTGCGGTGCGGCGGGCATAATGAACAGCCAAGCTGCTCGCAAGCCCATCATGCTGACCATTGCCCTGTCCAAAGGCCGTATTTTCGAAGAAACCGTTCCGTTGCTCGCGGCGGCCGGTATCCATCCGGAAGAAGACCCGGAGTCCTCGCGCAAGCTGATTCTCGGCACCAACCGCCCTGACGTACGCCTTGTCATCGTGCGCGCCACCGATGTGCCCACCTATGTGCAGTACGGTGCGGCCGACCTGGGTATCGCCGGTTACGACGTGCTGCTGGAGCACGGCGGTGAAGGACTCTATCAGCCACTCGACCTCGACATCGCCCGCTGCAAGCTGATGGTGGCCGTGCGCGAAGGCTTCGACTACGAGGCGGCCGTGCGCCAGGGGGCACGCCTGCGTGTGGCGACCAAGTACGTGGAATCGGCCCGTGAGCACTTCGCGCGCAAGGGCGTGCATGTGGACCTGATCAAGCTCTACGGCTCGATGGAGCTGGCGCCACTGGTGGGCTTGGCCGACGCCATCGTGGACTTGGTGAGCACGGGCAACACTCTGCGCGCCAATAATCTGGTCGCCGTCGAACCCGTGCTGGAGGTCAGCTCGCGTCTGGTGGTGAACCAGGCGGCGCTCAAGCTCAAGCGCAATGAGGTGCAACCGGTGATCGATGCGTTTGCATCGGCGAAGGCACCGGCATGAAGCGCCTGAGTACCCGCCAGGGCGACTTCGACGCGCAACTGAACGCCCTGCTCGCTTTCGAGACGGCGCAGAACCCTGACGTAGATGCCGCCGTCGCGCGCATTCTCGATGACGTGAAGCAGCGCGGCGACGACGCTGTGGTTGAATACACGAGTCGCTTCGATGGCCTGAACGTGCGCAATATGGTCGACCTGGAACTCGACAAGTCGACGCTCAAGGCCGCATTCACACGACTATCCACTGAACAGCGCAGCGCCCTGGAAGCCGCCGCCGAGCGCGTGCGCCGCTACCACGAGCGTCAGGTACAGCACAGCTGGCAGTACACGGAAGACGACGGGACCGTTTTGGGCCAGGCCGTGACGCCGCTGGATCGCGTGGGCCTCTATGTACCCGGCGGCAAGGCCAGCTACCCCAGTTCCGTACTGATGAATGCCTTGCCGGCCAAAGTGGCCGGCGTGGGTGAGATTTTGATGGTCGTACCCACGCCACGCGGCGAGCGCAACGACCTGGTGTTCGCTGCCGCC
>JAFAKZ010000053.1 GCA_019234745.1 Burkholderiales bacterium | reverse complement strand
GATGTAGTAGGCGAACAGCCATTGGCCGACAAGGGTGGCGGCGAACCAGAATCGCGCTGCCGCTCCGAGTGCCTTGTCCGCAGTTGCATGCGTGGGTAGGCTATGCCCTTGTATAACCGCTTCCATTGGTATCTCCCCTTGATTGTTGTTCAACGTCACTGAGTACTGATGCGCACAGTATGCGGATCAACCCAGCCTATCCGAATGCTAATTGCGACGAGTGACGGTATGGCGGGTCTGGGTCACGGGCCGTGGTGACCGAAGACCTTGGCGCCAAGCTGCATTGCCCCCGCAACACTCCTCTGACACAAATCCCCACTCCCCGGAAATGCTGCAAAGCAGCAATCGAGCGCTTGCTTGACATTGGTTTCACTGAGACGTATGTTTCAAACAACCGTTTGATCGATGGTCTATAATCGACCGCGAAATCCCAGACGGCATTCCAATGACAACAGAGCATATGAACGGTATTGGTGACGGCAAGCAGCTCGATACGGCCACGCGCATTCTGGACGCGGCCGAGGCGCTGTTTGTGGAGCACGGCTTTGAAGCGACGTCGATGCGGATGATCACGCAGCGGGCCGAGGTCAACCTCGCTGCCGTGAACTATCACTTCGGCAGCAAGGATGCCTTGTTCCAGGGCGTGTTCACGCGCCGGCTCACGCCGCTCACGCAGGCGGCGGTCCAGAACCTGGACCGCCTGGAGGCGAACGCGGCCGGGCAGGTATTGGCCGTCGACGTCATCGTGCAGGCCTTCATGGATGCGGCGCTGGAGATCGCCTACGACGCCAAGCGCGGCGGCGCGATCTTCGTACGGCTGTTGAGCCGCACGTTTATCGAGCCGCACCCGGTGTTGCGCGAAACCATGCCGCGCCAGTACGAGCAGCTGGTGGGCCGTTACGGCCGCGCACTGACCAAGGCCTTGCCACACCTGCCGCCGGTGGAATTGCACTGGCGCCTGCACTTTGGCTTCTCGGCCATCTTCAATGCCTTTGCCGGCAACAACATCCTGCGCCTCTTTGTCAGCGATCCGTCCGTCAACGCACGTGATCCGCGTGCTGTCGCAACCTATCTCGTGCCTTTCGTGACCGCCGGCCTCACCGCCCCGGCCACCAAGGTCGAGCAACAAGCAACTCCCACTGGGAAGGAATGAGCTCATGGCACTCTCTATCCTGATCGTTATCGTCGCGATCCTGGCGCTCGGCTATATGCGCGCGCCCCTAATCGCCTGGACGGTACTGGCGCTCGCCGGTATCGGCTATGGCGTGTATGGCTGTCACTGGCACGAGGGCTGGCTGATCGGCACCGTTGCCGTCAGCCTCGTGTTCAACCTCAAGCCGCTACGCCGCGCCTTGATCACGGGCCCGATCTTCCAGGTGTTCAAGAAGATCACGCCGGCCATGTCGCAGACGGAACAGGAAGCCATCAACGCCGGCAGCGTGTGGTGGGATGCCGAGCTGTTCTCCGGCAAGCCGGACTTCAAGAAGTTGCACAGCTTCCCGGCGCCCAAGCTGTCGGCTGAGGAACAAGCCTTCCTGGACGGCCCGACGGAAGAGCTGTGCCGCATGATCGACGACTGGAAGATCGTCCACGAGCTGAAAGACCTGCCGCCAGAAGTGTGGCAGTTCATCAAGGACTCGGGCTTCCTGGGCATGATCATCAAGAAGAAGTACGGTGGCCTGGATTTCTCCAACTATGCGCACGCCCGCATCGTGACGAAAATCGCCACGCGTGGCGGTTCGGCCGCCGTGAGCGTGATGGTGCCAAACTCGCTCGGACCGGGCGAACTGCTGCAGCACTACGGTACGGAAGCGCAGAAGGACTATTACCTGCCGCGCCTTGCGAAGGGCCTGGAAATCCCCTGTTTCGCACTGACCAGCCCCTACGCCGGTTCCGACGCAGGCGCCATCCCCGACTTCGGTGTGGTCTGCCGTGGCTCCTACACCGACCCGCGTACGGGTGAGCGCCATGAGAACGTCGTCGGTATCCGCCTGACCTGGGAAAAGCGCTGGATTACGCTGGCGCCTGTGTCGACCATCTTGGGCCTCGCGTTCAAGATGTACGACCCGGAGCATATCCTGGGCGACAAGGAAGACATCGGCATCACCTGCGCGCTGATCCCGACCAGCCACGAAGGCGTGCAGATCGGCCGCCGCCACTCGCCCCCGGGTTCCGTGTTCATGAACGGCCCGACCATGGGCAAGGATGTCTTCATCCCCATCGACTGGATCATCGGCGGCAAGGAATACGCAGGGCAGGGCTGGCGCATGCTGGTCGAGTGCCTCTCCGTCGGCCGCGCCATTTCGCTGCCGGCCATGTCGGTGGCGTCCGGCAAGTTCGCCAGCTTCGTGACGGGTGCCTATGCCCGCATCCGCGAGCAGTTCGGCCTCTCCATCGGCAAGTTCGAAGGCGTGGACGAAGCGTTGGCACGTATCGGCGGCTACACCTACCAAATGGATTCCGCACAGCGCCTGGCGCTGGCTGGCCTCGACATGGGCGAAAAACCGTCCGTGATTTCGGCCATCCTCAAGTATCACAACACCGAGCGCATGCGTAAGGTGATCAACGACGCCATGGACATCCACGGCGGCAAGGCGGTGGTGCAGGGCCCGCGCAACTACCTGGGCAATGCCTACCAGACCGTCCCCGTGGGCATCACGGTGGAAGGCGCGAACATCCTCACGCGCTCCATGATCATCTACGGCCAGGGCGCCATCCGCTGCCATCCCTTCGTGCTGCGCGAGATGAAGGCTGCCATGGCCAACGACGCGGCCGAGTTCGATAGCGCCTTCACGGGCCATATCGGCTTCGTGGTCGACAACGCCATCCGCAGCTTCGTGCTGGGCCTGACGGGTTCGAAGATCGCCGGTTCGCCGGTCGGTGGCGATATCGCCCAGTACTACAAGGACATCGAGCGCCTGGCCGCGGCCTTCGCGCTGCTGTCGGACATGGCCATGTTCAGCATGGGCGGTTCGCTCAAGTTCCGCGAAAAGATCTCGGCCCGCCTCGGCGACGTGCTGTCCAACCTGTTCATCGCCACGGCCGCGCTCAAGCGCTTCGCCGACGAAGGTTCGCAGAAGGAAGACCTGCCGCTGTTGAAATGGTCCGTACTGCAGGCCCTGCACGATGCGCAGGAAGCGATGACGGGCTTTCTGGCCAATCTGCCGAACCGCCCGCTCGCCTTTATCCTGGGCTGGATCGTGTTCCCGCTGGGTCGTCACTTCACTACGCCGCGCGACCGCCTGGGTACCAAGATCGCACGCCTGTTGATGCAGCCCGGCGCCTCGCGCGACCGCCTGACCAATGATGTGTTCGTGCCGAAGACGGAAGCGGATGCCGTGGGCGTGCTGAACTACGCGCTGGTCGCCCACATTGAGGCCGAGTCGACCGAAGGCAAGCTGCGCCGTGCCCAGCGCGACGGCAAGCTGAAGGCGCTGAACGCGCGTGGCCGCCTGGAAGAGGCGCTGGCCACCAGCTTGATCACGCAGGCCGAGTTCGACGCCGTTGCCAAGGCTCGCCGCCTGAAGCGCGAAGTCATCATGGTCGACGACTTCGATATGATGCTGGACAAGCACGACGCAGCCATTAGCGAGCGCGAACCCGTGTAAATTTGCAACACTGTCGCGTTTAAGGGAAACACCGCCGACTTCTCCGAATCTGTGCCGCTTGCGGCACGGATGGAGGGTGGCGGTGTTTTTCTTTTGCGAGAACCTTCGTAAGCTATTGAAATTGAAAAGTATTATTGCGATGTGATTTGGGTGTGACTAAGGTGGTGAGATACCGTCGGCGAATTGACCATCGGTCGGTAGGCGGCCAGGCCGCGAATCGAAGCGGATCGCCGGATGGCAGGCAAACAGCCTGTGCTATCCTCGGCAAAAATCTTCCGGCCGAGCGCTTGAATGGCTGACCAGCCAAACGCGCCCAGATAAGCGAAGGACCGCCGAGCGAAGCGGGCAGGGCCGGCCGAAACACATTTCAAACCACCGATAATCGGGAGAGACAACGAATGAGGACGCACGCCCTCCGTATTACCGCGCTGCTGGTCAGCGCCGCATTCGCGCAGCAGACCTACGCATCCGGCTACCACTTCACGACGCAGTCGAGCAGTGCGCAATCGGTCGCCAATGCGTCCGGCGCCGAAGCTAACGACGCCTCCACCATCTTCACCAACCCGGCTGGCCTGTCCCGCCTGGATGGCGATAACTTCACCGGCGTGCTGGAAGTGATCGCCCCGCACGGCGATTTCACCGACCAGGGCACGCATACGACGAACTTCAACGGTTCCGTGCCTGGCTACAACGGCGTATCGCCCGGTGGCGACAACGGCGGCGGCTTCGTGAAGACGACGGCAGTGCCGCACCTTTACCTGTCGCACCAGATCAACGACGCCCTGACCGTAGGCTTCGGTGCCTTCGTGCCCTTCGGCTCGGATGTGAAGTACAACAGCAGTTGGGTAGGCCGTTACGACGTCATCGAAACGTCGCTGGCCACGGTTGCCCTGAATCCGTCGTTCTCCTGGAAGGTGAACAAGGAATGGTCCATCGGTGGCGGTGTGACGGCGCAGTACATCAACGGCAAGCTGGTGAAGGGTGCCGACATGGGTAGCGGCGCCGTGGGCAACTTCCTCAGCTCCTACGGTGCACAAATTCAGGCAGGTGCCATGCAGGCTGCCGCCGGTGCGCAACAGGCCGGCGCTGCCGCTCAGCAAGCCGCAGCAGCCGCTGCTGCCGCGCAGGCAGCAGGTAATGCGGCCGCCGCGCAGCAATACGCTGCCCAGGCTGCTCAGTACGGCGCACAAGCCAAGGCCCTGGCGGCCCAGGCTCAGAGCTTGGCCGCCATTCCCGGGACGCTGATCTCGACCTTCGCCGGCCAATCGGCCTTCGACGGCCAGGTGAGCGTCAAGGGTGACGACTGGGGCTACGGTTTCAACGTTGGCGCCTTGTACAACGCCGATGACCACACGCGTTTCGGCATCGCCTATCGTTCGCAAATCCACCACAAGCTGAGCGGCAACGCCACTTGGACCGTGTCGCAGAACTACGCCAACAACAGCGTGCTGGCACAGACTGGTGCCGCCTTGGGCCTGGGCAATACGCTGGGCGGCATCGTGCAGAGCACGCTGAACGGCCAGTTCACCAACAGTGCCGCCTCGATCGCCGTGGATACGCCGGAGTCGTTCTCGATCAACGGCTACCACGACTTCACCGACCGCTTCGCCCTGATGGCCGACATCACCTGGACCAAACACTCGCGCTTCCAGGCCCTGACGGTGCGCTTCGCCAACCAGCTGCCGCCGGCCAACATCCCGGAAAACTGGGCCGATACGACGAAGTACTCGCTGGGCGCCAGCTATCGTCTGTCCGACGCCCTGCAACTGCGCGCTGGTTGGTCCTACGATCAGTCGCCGGTCACGGACGCCAACCGCACGCCGGCCCTGCCGGACGGCAATCGCCGCTGGTACTCCTTCGGCGCGAACTGGAAGCTGTC
>JAFAKZ010000301.1 GCA_019234745.1 Burkholderiales bacterium | reverse complement strand
GCGCCACGATGTCGGCGATACGGTGCTCCTCGTGCGGCGGCAACTCGCCCACGGCCGAATCGCCCAGGTCGGGCAGGTCGGCGGCGACGGAGGAAAAGGTAATCAGGGCGGCCAGGCAGGCGTGGGTGAGGCGGGCTAATTTCATGGGCCTATGATACGGGTGATGGCCGGATGGTTCCATCTGGCTGCGCAGGTGAAAGGCGTAAATGCGTGTGAAAGGTGAAACGTGGAATGTGAAAGGTGGCGAACCTCACGCTTCTTCTCACTTGCCATCGGATGAAGCCAGGAGCGCTCACTACCCACGCCTCACGTTTCACTTTTCACCTTTCACAACCTTTCCCACTTTGACCGTTGCCGCCCAAGCGCCGATAATTCCACCCCTTTGTCGTATTCACCGCTTTCCCGGAGTCACCCATGCCGCTCACCCGAATCGAGTTCGTCAACGTCGCCAGCGTCGAGGATTTCTACGACCAGCTGGAAGGCCAGCTCGAACTGGACTCCCCCTTGGGCCGTGACCCGGATGCCGTATACGACGTGCTGTCGACGGAGATCGACGGCCCCATCAATGTCGTCTGGCACGATAGCGGTTTCTCGCGCGTGGCAATGGGCGACTGGTATCTCCGTTTGCTGGACGTATTGAATATCGTCGCCACAGAACGCGCCGACCTGCAGCTGAGCCTTGATTAAGGAATTCACATGATCACCATCCAGATCAAAGCCGGCCGCGAGAAATCGGCGCTGCATCGCCACCCTTGGCTGTTCTCGGGCAGCCTCGCCCCCTACGACAAGGAGCCGGCCGCTGGCGAGACGGTGCGCGTACTTGGCCAGGACGGCCGCTTTCTCGGCTGGGCCGCCTGGAGCGGCGAATCGCAGATCCGCCTGCGCTTCTGGAGCTTTGACGAACGCGACACCATCAATGCCGCCTTCTTCAAGGCCCGCCTGGCGCGTGCCATCGCCGGTCGCAAGTCGCTGGCCGCCGCCGGCAACGCCGCCCGTCTCGTGCATGGCGAGTCGGACGGTCTGCCCGGCCTCGTGGTCGACCAATATGGCGACGTACTGGTCGTGCAGCTGCTCTCCGTCGGCCCGGAAGCGTGGCGCGATGCGATCTTCGACGCACTACAGGAACTCACGGGTGCCAAGGCGATCTTCGAGCGCTCGGATGCCGACGTGCGCGAACTGGAAGGGCTGGCTGCGCGCAACGGCCTGGTGCGCGGCAAGCTGCCCGCCGCCGTTGATATCCAGGAATGCGGCCTGAACTACCGCGTGGACGTGGAGGCAGGCCAGAAGACGGGTTTCTACCTGGACCAGCGCGCAAACCGGCGCCGTATCGGCGAACTGGCGAAAGATGCCGAGGTGCTCAACTGCTTCTGCTACACGGGCGGCTTCTCGCTGGCCGCACTCAAAGGCGGCGCCAAGTCGGTGGAATCGGTCGACAGCTCGGCCGAGGCGCTGGAGGCGGCGCGCGTGAACCTGTCGCTCAACCAGCTTGACGGCAGCCGCATGGAGTGGGTGGAAGCGGACGTATTCCAGTACCTGCGCCTATTGCGCGACAAGGGCAAGAGCTACGACCTGATCATCCTCGACCCGCCCAAGTTCGCCCCCACGGCCCACCACGTGGAACGCGCCGCACGTGCCTACAAGGACATCAATCTGTGGGCGCTCAAGCTGCTGCGCCCGGGCGGCCTGCTCGCCACCTTCACCTGCTCGGGCGGCATGAGTGCCGACCTGTTCCAGAAGATCATCGCCGGCAGCGCCTGGGATGCGAAGGCGGAAGCGCAGGTGGTGGAGCGCTTCACGGCGGACTCCGATCATCCGATTTCGCTGAATTTTCCGGAAGGGGACTACCTTAAAGGCCTGTTGGTGCGTAAGGTAGCCTAATGCTTGTTCTTGGCCTCGAATCCTCCTGCGATGAAACCGGTGTCGCCCTGTACGACACGGAAGCGGGCCTGCTCGCCCACCATCTGCACACGCAGATGGCCATGCACGCGGAATACGGCGGGGTGGTGCCGGAGCTGGCCTCGCGCGATCATATTCGCCGCGTGGTGCCGCTGACGCGCGCCTGCCTGGCGGATGCGGGCAAGACCCTGCAGGACCTCGACGCCATCGCCTACACACAAGGCCCGGGCCTGGCAGGTGCCCTGCTGACGGCCGCTGCCGTCGCCAACGGACTGGGCGTGGCGCTCGGCAAGCCGGTGATCGGCGTCCATCATCTGGAAGGACATCTGCTGTCGCCCCTGCTGGCCGACCCGGCTCCCGCATTCCCCTTCGTCGCCCTGCTCGTCTCGGGTGGCCATACGCAACTGATGGCCGTACACGGCGTAGGCCAGTACACGCTCCTGGGCGACACCCTGGACGATGCAGCGGGCGAGGCCTTCGACAAAACGGCCAAGCTGCTCGGACTGGGCTACCCCGGCGGCCCGGCGCTCTCGAAGCTGGCCGATACGGGCGACGTAAACCGCTTCACCCTGCCCCGCCCCATGCTGCATTCGGGCGACCTGGATTTCAGCTTCGCCGGCCTCAAGACGGCCGTGCTGACGCTGGCCAAGAAACAGGGCGAGATCGACGACGCCACGCGCGCCGACATCTGCGCCGCATTCCAGGCCGCCATGGTGGAAGTGCTCACGGCCAAGTGCTGGGGCGCGCTCAAGCAGACGGGGCTTAAGCAGCTCGTGGTGGCGGGCGGCGTGGGCGCCAACCGTCAGCTGCGCGCGGGGCTCGACGCGATGGCCGCCAAGCGGCGCTTCAAGGTGTTCTACCCGCCGCTGGATTTGTGTACGGACAATGGCGCGATGATTGCGTTTGCCGGTGCGCAGCGTTTGCGGCATTCGCATGAGGCGGGGTCGTTTGCCGTGCGGCCGCGATGGGATTTATCGACGCTGGATGCGGCCTAGTCGCCGCTAAACCGTAGGTTGGGTAGAGCGCAGCGAAACCCAACAGTCGTTCTGCCGTGCACGTTGGGTTTCGCTGCGCTCTACCCAACCTACATGCGCCGCGCCGCATTGCGCATCCAAAACCACAGCATCGGCACCTGGCACAGCGCGAAGATGATAAAGCCGCGCTGCGCTCCAACGTTCCCGCCCTCCCCCACCAGCCCAAAATAGAACAGCCAGAAGGCCAGAATCCCCGCGCCTGCTATCCATTTGAACGGACGCGGCACGGGCTTGGCGCGCGGCAGCTCGGGAGGAGCTTCGTCGTTCTCCCAGCGTGGGCGGACCTGGATGCGCAGGCGCTGGCGCATGTCAGGCCACGTCGAAACCGGCCTCGATCAGGTCGTCGAGGCGCAGGGTGAGCTTGTCGCCGGACTTGATCGCCGCCACCCCTTCCGGCGTACCCGTATAGATAAGATCGCCTTCCTGCAGGGTGAAGCGGCTCGATACATAGCTGACGAGCTTGGCGTAGCTGTGGATCATCAGGCTGCAGTCGCCCGTCTGGCGGCGCTGGCCGTTCACGTCCAGGCTGAACTTGGCCTCATCCGGCCTGGGCAGCCGGGCGGCGTCGATGAAATGGGAGATACAGGCGGAGCCATCGAAGCCCTTGGACAGCGTCCACGGATGGCCCTTCTGCTTGGCCACCGTCTGCAG
>JAFAKZ010000194.1 GCA_019234745.1 Burkholderiales bacterium | reverse complement strand
CAGGTGGCCGACTGCCACTTCATGCTGCAGAACGAGGTGGTGCTGCGCATGGTGGCGGAACCGGGATGCGCGGACTACGGGCGCCTTTCCGTGATGCTGCAGTACCACTTCCATATGGAAAAGCTCATGGACGTGCCGCCGGAAGCCTTCGACCCGCCGCCCAAGGTGGATTCGGCCATCGTGCGCATGATCCCGCGCCCCTTCGAGATCGCCGCGAGCGACCTCGCCGCGCTGGAGAAGCTCGTCGCGCAGGCCTTCGCCCAGCGCCGCAAGACGCTGCGCAACAACCTCAAGGGCATCGTCGACGACGCCGTATTGGCCGAGCTGGGCATCGACCCCACGGCCCGGCCGGAAAACGTAAGCGTGATCGACTACGTGCGCCTGGCCAACAAGATCGCTGCCACCGTGCAGTGACGGGCGCGTTCATTAGGGAATTCTCTGCTTGTAGCGAGGGCGCACGTCGCTACACTTCGCGCTACGCCATGCAATTCCTCGCTTTGATTTTCTATGCCGATCAATGCGTTGGCCTTCTGCCGGACACTTCCGCTACCCGTGGAGGTCCTGTTCCGGACTATGCGTGCGCGATGCAATGATCCAACATCGGAAAATCGCCTCTTGCCGTGTAATGGCAAGCGGCTATAGTCACGCAGTAGATTGAGGGAGCCTCCGATTAAGGTTCCTTAAGGCCCACGGGCCGACTCACACTTAAAACGAAGGAGATATCCATGCGCAAGTTCGCCATCATGGCAGCCGTCGTCGCCGCCTTTGCCACCGGTGCCCAGGCCGAAGACCTGACCGGTACGCTCAAGACGATCAACGACACGAACACCATCCGTATCGGCTACCGTGAATCGTCCATTCCCTTCTCCTACCTGGACCAAAACCAGAAGCCGGTAGGCTATGCCATGGACCTGTGCATGGCCGTGGTCGACGCCGTGAAGAAGAAGCTGAACAAGCCTACGCTGGCCGTCAGCCTGATCCCCGTGACCTCGCAGACGCGTATCCCCCTGATGGTGAACGGCACGATCGACCTCGAGTGCGGCTCCACCACGAATTCCAAGGAACGCCAGAAGCAGGTCGCCTTCAGCGATTCCTACTACGTGACGTCCGTGCGCATGGTGGTGAAGGCCAACTCGGGCATCAAGTCGCTGTCCGACCTCAACGGCAAGTCGGTTGTGACGACGACGGGCACGACGTCCGACCGTTACATCAAGCAGAACGAGAAGGGTGAGAACCTGGACGTGAAGAACCTCTACGGCAAGGACCACGCCGAGAGCTTCCTGATGGTGGAATCGGGCCGCGCTAGCGCCTTCGTGATGGACGATATCCTCCTGGCTAGCCTGATCGCCGAATCCAAGAACCCGAAGGACTTCGCCATTGTCGGCCCGGCGCTGAGTGTCGAGCCCTACGGCATCATGATGCGTAAGGATGATCCGCAGATCAAACAGGTCGCCGATGCGACCCTGCAGGGCATCTTCAAGTCGGGCGAAGGCAACAAGCTCTACAACAAGTGGTTCATGAGCCCGATCCCGCCGAAGAGCGTCAACATCAACCTGCCGATGAGCGACAAGCTCAAGGATGCGATGGCGCATCCGAACGATACCGGCATCTAATCTGGTCATTCGATGTGGCTAAGAGGGGCCGTGAGGCCCTTCTTAGTTTGGAGTGCTAAATGTTCAAGTACCAATGGGACTGGGGAATCATCCTCAGCGAAGTACCCGGCACGGACGGCGAGTACTACTACCAGTGGTTGATCAAGGGTTTCGAACTGACGCTTAGCGTCGCCCTTTCCGCCTGGATACTCGCGCTGATCCTTGGGGCCATCATCGGCACGGCCCGTACTGCGCCGTCGAAGTGGCTGTCCTGGCCCGCGACCATTTACGTGGAAGTGTTCCGCAACATTCCGCTGCTGGCGCAACTCTTCTTCTGGTTCTTTGCCCTGCCCGAACTGTTGCCCACAGCAGCCGGCGACTGGATGAAGCAGCGCATGCCCTACCCCGAATTCATCATCGGCACGCTGGGGCTCGGCCTGTTTACGGCGGCGCGTGTGGCCGAGCAGGTGCGCACGGGCATCCTGGCACTGCCGCGTGGCCAGAAGAATGCCGGCCTCGCCATGGGTTTCACGCTGACGCAGACCTATCGTTACGTCCTGCTGCCCAATGCCTTCCGCATCATCATTCCGCCGCTCACATCCGAATTCATGAACATGTTCAAGAATTCCGCCGTCACCTACGGCATCGGCCTGACGGAGCTGTACTTCCAGCTGCGTCAGATCACGGGCGACTACGCACCGGGCAATATCATCGAGGTGACGGCCTACGTCACACTCATCTACCTCGTCATGGCCTTTATCGTGAACCGTGGCATGGCTTGGGTTGAACGCAAGGTTGCCATTCCCGGCACCATTGGGGGCAAGCGATGAGCTTCGATTACAGCGAAATCACCAATAACAGCAGCTTCCTGCTGGAAGGCCTGCGTTACTCCACGCAGCTGACGGCCTTTGCCATGACCATCGGCATTGTGGCCGGCTCTCTGCTGGCCATGGGGCGGCTTTCCTCGAACAAGGCCATCTCGTTGGTGTCGAGCGGCTATGTGAACCTGTTCCGATCGCTGCCTCTGGTGCTGGTGATCTTCTGGTTCTACTTCCTTGTGCCCATGATCTACGGCGCGCCGGTGGGCGCCGACCGCTCGGCCTATATCACCTTCTCGGTGTTCGAGGCGGCCTACTACTGCGAGATCATGCGCGCGGGCATCCAGTCCATTTCGCGCGGCCAGATCGGCGCGGGTCAGGCGCTGGGCTTCAACTACTGGCAGAACATGCGCTATGTCATCCTGCCGCAGGCCTTCCGCAACGTGCTGCCGCTCTTGCTCTTGCAGACCATCATCCTGTTCCAGGACACCTCGCTCGTCTACGTGGTCGGCGCGACAGACTTCCTGGGCTCGGCCGACAAGGTCGCACACCGCGATGGCGCGCTGAAGGAAATGTATACCTTCATCGGCGTGTCCTATCTCTCGATCAGCTTTATCTTGTCGACGCTCGTGAAGAAGCTGCACCAGCGCATCGCCATCATCCGGTAAGGATTACCCCATGATTTCCATCAAAAACGTTTCCAAGTGGTACGGTAGTTTCCAGGTGCTCACCGACTGCACCACGGACGTGAACAAGGGCGAAGTGGTCGTCGTGTGCGGCCCGTCAGGTTCCGGCAAGTCCACACTGATCAAGACGGTGAACGCGCTGGAGCCGTTCCAGAAGGGTGACATCATCGTCGACGGCACTTCCGTGGGCGACCCGAAGACTGATTTGCCCAAGCTGCGTTCGCGCGTGGGCATGGTGTTCCAGCACTTCGAGCTGTTCCCCCACCTGACCATCACCGACAACCTCACCATCGCGCAGCAGAAGGTGCTGGGCCGCAGCAAGGACGAGGCGGAAGACAAGGGCATGAAGCTGCTCGACCGCGTGGGCCTGAAGGCGCACGCCGCCAAGTTCCCCGGCCAGCTCTCCGGCGGCCAGCAGCAGCGCGTGGCCATTGCGCGGGCGTTGGCCATGGACCCGATCGTCATGTTGTTCGACGAACCAACTTCCGCGCTCGACCCGGAAATGGTGAACGAGGTGCTGGACGTGATGCAGAGCCTGGCGCACGAAGGCATGACCATGATGTGCGTGACGCACGAAATGGGCTTTGCCCGCCGCGTGGCCAACCGCGTGATCTTCATGGACCGCGGCAGCATTGTGGAAGACTGCAGCAAGGACGAGTTCTTCAACACGCAGCGCTCGGAGCGTGCACAGCAGTTCTTGTCGAAGATTCTGCAGCATTGATCGCGAGCGATCATTGCGAACCCAGCCTACGCGGCGAGCCGACGTGCATCACATAGAAAACCCGGGCAACGCCCGGGTTTTTCATTTCCACCTACTGCTTGCGCCCCAACAGGCTGAAGCCATGCGTCCAGTGCTGGTTGCGGAAGGCATAGCTGATCCACGTCATCGCCACGGGTTCCAGCAGGCGGCTGGCCGTGATGTCGCCCATGTCGATCGGCGTGCGCCAGCCGAACTGGCGCAATATGTCGGCCACCTCGGCCTTGGCGGCATCGTCGTTGCCGGCGATCAGCATGTCGGGCGTGCCGTCCGGCAGCTTCGGGTGCACCATATGCGCGGCCGTGATGATGTTGAAGGCCTTGACCACGCGTGCGCCGGGCAAGAGGCGCTGCACCAGTTCGCCGGCCGAGTCGGTGTGGCCGATGGCCAGCCGTGGCGAACCCGTCGAGAAGTCGATGGGGTTGATCGGGTCGATCACCAGCTTACCGTTCAGGTCGGCCGGGTCGAGCAGGGCCAGCGCCTTCGCCGCCCCATCCCAGGGTAGGGCCGTGACGGCGATGGTGGCCTGCTTTGCCGCTTCCGCGTAGCTCGCGGCCCGTGCTCCGGGTACGCTTTCTACGGCCTTGCGCGTCTTCTCGCCGGCGACGTCGCGCGTGCCAAACACGATGTCGTAGCCGATCTTGGCAAAGCCCTTTGCCAGGGCGATGCCTACTGTACCGTTGCCCAATACCGCCACTGTCTTGCGATTGCTCATTGCCTTCTCCTTGCGTCGTTGATTGGCGGTACCTACCGCCGACGACTGCAGTATGTGCGCGCTGATTGCATACGATAAGCGTACAATTCGCTGCTATATTCACAACCTGAAGTATGCAATCGTGGATGCTTCCGAACGCGTACGCGCCATCCTCTCCTTTGTGAACGCGGCCGACCGCGGCAGTTTTGCGGCCGCCGCACGCGCTATCGGCATCACGCCCGCCGCCGTGGGCAAGAACGTCGCAAGCCTAGAGGCGGCACTGGGCGTGCGCCTGATGAATCGTACGACGCGTTCGCTGCAGCTGACGGCCGAGGGCGAAGCGTTTCTCGATCGGGCGCGCGAGGCCGTGGACGCCCTCGATGCGGCCATCGATGCCGTCGCCGCGCAGCGCGCCGAGCCAGTAGGCCGCGTCCGTATATCGACCAGCACGGCATTCGCGCAGCGCTATGTGTTTCAGCTCCTGCCGGCCCTGGCCCAGCGTTACCCGGCATTGCGCCTGGAACTGGACCTGGAGGACCGGCGCGTCGACCTCGTGCGCGATGGCTACGATATGGCACTGCGCGGCGGCGTGATCGACGACTCCAGCCTCGTCACGCGCCATATCTGCCAGCTCAATACGGTGCTGGCGGCTGCCCCCGGATACCTGGCCCTGCATGGCATACCGAAGACGCGCGCGGACCTTGCGACGCATCGGCTGATCGCGGTGCGCTTTCTCAACGGCCACAGATCGCCGTGGAGCTTCAGTGATGCGGCGGGCAACATCGGGGAGCATCTGCCCGATACGCTCGGGCGCGTCGGCTTGGTCGTGTCCGCGCCGGACGCAGCCGTACAGGGGGCCGAACTTGGCCTGGGCATCGCCCAGGTCGGCGCGCATCACGCCTGGCCAAGCCTGAAGGCGGGGCGCCTCAAGCTGGTGTTGCACCAGGCGCATTTCAGCAGCCCGCGCGAGATGGTATTGCAGTACCCGCATCGGGCACTGATCGCGCCACGCGTGCGCGCAACGGTGGACTTCCTGCTGGACGCCTTTGCCCGGGACGAGGCGCTACACGTTCGCCGTGAAACTTTGGAGCAATATCAGGCGCGATAGGGATGACGAGCATACAAAATGGCGGACGAAAAAAAGCCCGGGCAGAACCCGGGCTTTTCATTGAGGAAAGCCAAGCTACTGCTTAGTAGCCCCACAGATAGCAATACTCCGTGTTTTCTTCCAGATTGGCGCCGGCGTTGCCGTAGGCATCGAGTTCGGCGACCCAGCCGTTCGGCGTGGTGCGCGTCGGCGTGGCGCCGCAGTTCGTGTGCGTGAACTTCAGGCCGCCCGTCACTGCTTCGCCGCAGACTTCGAGGTGGTCGCCCACGCTGATCGAGGCCAGCGGATCGGGTACCCATTCGCCAGCATAGTCGTAGCCGTCGGCATAGACGTTGTCCATGGCGATGTCGAGGATCTTGCCCGTCTGGTCCGACTTCAGCTTCACGTGCGTGAAGGACAGTTCCACGCCCTGCTTGTAGTAGCCGGACTGGAAGGTCGGGTTGGTGAGGACGGTGCCCGTCACGAAGGTGCCGTAGCCGGCGTTACAGGCCGCCTGGTCGCCGTTGGAAGGCGTCGGGGTAGGCGTGGGTGTAGGCGTCGGAGTTGGGGTCGGCGTTGGGGTCGGAGTCGGCGTCGGCGTCGGAGTCGGAGTCGGCGTCGGCGTCGGAGTCGGCGTCGGAGTCGGAGTCGGCGTTGGGGTCGGCGTTGGGGTCGGCGTGGGTGTAGGCGTCGGAGTCGGCGTCGGAGTCGGCGTAGGTGTCGGCGTAGGTGTCGGCGTAGGTGTCGGAGTGGGCGTTGGCGTCGGCGTGCTGCCCCACAGATAGCAGTATTCCGTGCTGGCCGTCATGCTGTTGCCAGCGTTGTTATTGGCGTCCAGGACCTTCACCCAGCCGTCCGGCGCGGTGGCGGTCGGCGTGATGCCGCAGTTCGTGTGCACCCAGTGCATGCCGCCCGGGAAGGGCTCGCCGCACAGTTCCAGGTGCACGCCCGGCACCAGCGTGGTGAGCGGCGCAGGCACGGATTCGCCGGCCTGGTCGTAGCCCGTGGCGTAGACGTCGTCGATGGCGATGTCGTAGCTCTTGCCGTCCTGGTCGGAGGTCAGCTGCACGTGCGTGTGCGACAGCTCGATGCCCTGCAGGTAGGAACCCGTCTTGAAGGTCGGGCCGCTGGTGATCTTGCCCGTCATGAAGGTACCGGCGGCGGCGGAACAGACCGTCTTGTCGCCGGCGACGGTGCTATTGGTATGCGCGGAACGATTCACGCTCGCCTGGCCGTTGGCCGAGGCGGGGATGGACATCGCGGCGATGGAAACTAACAGGTAAACCAACTTCATTGGTGCTTCTCCTTGATTTCTCAACTAAAGGGTCGGCCGGCGTGCTGCGTTTATGTGCGAGGTATCGCGCCGGTCGAATCGAAAAGCGCCGCCACGGCACGTAGCCGTGCGGCGCATCGTTTCCCGCAGGCCCGTCGCAGGAGGATGGACTTGCCTAATTAGGGAAAACCCTTAGTTAATAGCAGGTGAATAAGACATTTGCATGAAATATTCATGACGGAAGCATTGCTGTAATCAATGTGCAACGGAAATGAAAAAAAGCCCGGAGGTCCGGGCTTGTATGTATTGGCGGATAGCGCGGTCGCCGGCTAGTAGAAATAAGGCGTCTTCTTCGCCCATTCCGTCTTCGGCCACTGCGTGTGCAGCAGCTTGAATGCCTCCTTGGAGCGCCCGCCCGAGCCTTCGTGCTGGCATACAGGGCGCGTGGCGGCCACGAAGAAGTGCAGGGCCTTGGGCGCTTCCGCGTCGTCCGGCTTGGTCTTGGCCCATTCGATCAGCACGGGTGCAAGGTAGGCCGTGCGTACCGGTAGGCTGCCGATGGTCTTGCCCTGCTTCTCGCCCTCGGCCTTTTGCGCAGCCGTAAGGAAGGCGGGTTTCACCTGGGCCAGCTCCGGGTCGACGCTGCCCGTATAGTTCGGCGTCGAGAGGGTGTTCTCGCAGCTCCAGCCTGCCGTCTTGCCATCGGCCGGGATCGGATAGGGGTCCAGCTCCGGTGTATTGACCAGGATGATGGCGGCGTCGAGCTGCCTTTCCTTGTCATCCCTGGCACCCTGGAAGCGCGTGTAGAGCGCCGCCGTGGTGGCGCGACCCTTCATCAACTGTGCGTTCACACTATCGGCCGTCGCCCAGTCGCCCAGGATGGCGGCGCGCGTCCACAGCTTTTCCGCCAAGTCTTCCTTACGTGTATCGGACCACTTGCCGCGCTCGTAGAGGGCCTTCAGCACGTCGAGCGGCATGTCGCGGTACATGGCGGTGGAGACGTCCGTGTCGTTGGCGGCGGCGTCCGTCTTCGTACCCTGGTCGTTCGGTACGGCGTCGGCCTTGTTGTCGTTGACGGCCTTGCGCGGCACGGCGGCGAGGAAGCCATCGAGCGTACCGGCGGTCAGCAGCTGCAGGTGCAGCCAGCGATTGTGGCTGGAGGTGGATAGATCGTTGCGCGCCAAGGCCTTGCCGACAATGGCATCGGCCTCGGCCGCATGCCCACCCACCAGGGCCAACCGCGCCAGGTGATACTGTAGCGTAAGCTGGGCGCTGGAACTGGCCGGCACAGCAGCGGCGGCCTTCAGTTCCGCATCCGTGGCTTCACCCTTGCGCAGGTTGGCGAACACGGCCACCAGCCACTGCGTTTCGTGCGTGCTCGCCCACCACTTGCGGCTCAGGGCCAGGGCGTCGCCGTGCTTCTTCTTTAGCGTATCGGCGCCGGGCTTGCCCTCGGGGCTGTTGTCGATGCTGTCTGCCGTCGACATCTGCATCGCGTCGATCCAGTTGCTCATCGCGTCCTTGGGGTCGCGCTCGCTGCTCATGTCGAGGATGGCCAGGTAGTCGGCCAGGTCCTGTTGCGTGGTGTCGCTGAGCTTGGCTGTCGCCAGCGTGGGCGACAATGCAGCCAGGCGTTGCGCGGCGCGGGTGCGGGCGTCCACATAGTTGATCATCTGCTGCGCGGCCGGGTAGCTGGGCAGGGCGGCGACCAGTTCGGCGCGGGCGGCGGTGAGCGCCTTGTCGCGCCCCGCCGTATTCGCCTGCGCGTCCTTGTCGAAGGTAGTGAGCGATGCCTTGCGGATAAGGCTGCGTGCCGACATATAGCCGCTCAGCTTTTGCCAGGGTGAGTGGGCGTCGTGGGCAATGGCCTGGAACGCGCTGTGTGCGCCGTCGTATTGCTGGGAGTAGAACAGGGCGGCGGCCACCTGGTAGGCATGGTCGGCCACCAGCCAGGCCGGTGCGCCGGCTGGCAAGGCGGGCACGGCCGTATAGGGCGCGTTCTTGCGATCGGCGCCGTCGCCCACCATGCCGCAGTTGGCGAACACGGCGTCCTGGCCTGCCAGCCACACGGCCGCCCAGTTCTGCCCGCCCGTTTTCAGGCGGTCGGCCAGCGTGGCGCTGGCATTGCGGAAGGCGTCGGTGGGGCAGTTGAGGTAGCTGCCGTAGTTGCCGTCGTCCTTCACTGTGTCGACGCCGGCGATGGGCTTGGCTGCCTTCACCTGCTGCCGGTTCGCCACCCAGGTGGCGGCACCGTCGTTGGCGCTGATATCGTCGCTCATGCCGTAGCGGTTCACATGCCAGCCGTCGATGCCGATGGCGGCCAGCTCGTCCTTGCCCGTGGCGTGGCCCGTGAGTGCGCGGTAGGCCAGTACTTGGTAGATATGCCAGTAGGCGCCCGAGAGCACACCCACGTTGCCGCTGGCGAAACCATCCAGTTCGGACGCCGCAACATGGTATTCCGGCGCGAAGGTGCTTTCCTCGAAGCCGTCATAGCCGCTTGCTCCGGCCTGCGTGCTTGCCAGCCAGGCCAAGCCCAATATCGCGGCGATACGCGTCCGCCTCATCCACTTACTGCGTTCCACGGGCATTCTCCTTGTTTATCTGTCCATGCCATATCGCCGCCGTCCAAGGCTTGGGCGAAAAATAATAGCGGCGCGCCGCCGCTATTTGTACAAGCGGCTCGTCCGTTGCCACGCCGACGGCCGCCTTGCATTCGCTCGCGCGGAACTGGCCA
This sequence comes from Burkholderiales bacterium, assembly GCA_019234745.1. Classification (GTDB taxonomy): domain Bacteria; phylum Pseudomonadota; class Gammaproteobacteria; order Burkholderiales; family Chitinimonadaceae; genus JAFAKZ01. The sequence goes on along the minus strand of JAFAKZ010000194.1, from coordinate 4,347 downwards.
TCCTGCGCCAGCTGCTCGCGTACTACCCGGTCGCCCGCCGCCATGCGGAATGCCATGGGCACGATCTCATCCGCATCCACGTCGCGCATCCAGGCATCGCCCTGGCACCATGAGGCGAGCGCCGTGACGGACAGCGCCGTATCGGCCGGCAAGGCGGCGCGGGCCGCGTGGATGACCTCGCGCAGGAAATCGCGCTGTGAGCGCCGTACCTCGAAATCGAGCTGTACCACGCGCCGGTTGGCAAAGCGGCTGGCGCGCAGCAGGGTGTCGACAATGGCTTGCCGCTGCGCCACGCTGAGTGTGGGTGGATGCGTGCCGGACGCATCCACATGCACGACGGGCACGCGTGCACGCGCACCATCGACATAGAGAGGATTGGGGCGCAGCCGTACATTGGCTGCGTCGCCCGCCAGCGCCACCGACGCTGCAACATAGGCTACGCCCATATCGTCTGGCAACCAGCGCAGGTCTTCCGTGCGTTCCCAGGCCCATAACATGCGGCTGGGCAGCGTGGCCAGCGCCGGGTGGGGTGGCCGGGTCGTGTGTCGATGCGCGAGTTGCAGCGCCAAGGCAAGCAGTAGCAGACTGGCAACGGCCATCAACATACTCCGCGCCGGAAGCTGGACTTTCGGTGCCGAGATGGTCGTGTTGGTGGTCATGCCTAATAGGCTAGACGAGTTTTGTGTAGCGGGCATGGCGGCAATACTAACCGGCAAGCAAAGCGGCCGGATAGGTCACCCGTCCGGCCGCTGCTGCCTGCGTGAAACGGTTTAGGATCTACTCAGCTTATCGGCCAGATCCTGCGCCAAGGCGACCATGGTCATCGTGGGGTTCCACGAACCGCCCTGCGGCCACAGGCCCCCGCCCGTGACATAGACATTGCTCGCCGCCTTAAGCCGATAGTCGAGGTCCACAGGAGCACTTTCGTCGCGGCCGATGTGCAGGCTCGAACTCTCGTGTACCAGCGCAGGCACGCGTCGCTCGTCCGGCGCCGGCCGCTCCGCCTTCCATTCACCCTTGTCTGGCTCGCCATGCCAGTACTCGACGCGCCCCTTGGAAAGCACCTTCTCCAAGATGCCGAACGTGCCCTCGTCCATCGCGTTCCAGGTTTCCTCGTCGCTCTTGTTTTCCACCACCTGCAGCAGCGAATTGGTAGTCGGGTCGGCGTCCTGCTCGTTGTGGCGGAACCAGTTCTTGTCGTTGCGGTAGTCCAACTCGCCCAATACGGCGCAGACGAACACGACGTAACCCTCAGAAGAGCGCAACTGAGCCATGGAGGCAGTCGCTACCACATCCGGCATATAGCGCAGCGCAGTGCCCGCGTTCTTCACCGGGTGCTTGTCCCATAGCGCCGAGAGCTGGATGTGGTACTGCTGCGAGTAGCCCTGCGGACCCGTGCCGGCCACATAGCAGGCGCCCAGCTCCAGGTCGCCGAATTTACCGTCCGGGTCGATGTCTTCCTTGGGCACGCGCGCCACGATGGAGGTGATGAAATGGGCCGAAAAGCGTTCGCCAGCGTTGGCCGCCTTGGGGAAGGAGTTGCGCACCAGCGTGGCGGGCGGCAGCGTACCCATGGCCAGGATCAGCTTGGCCTTGCCCAACGCCAGCACGCCGCGTGAGGTCTGTAGCGCGGTGGCCGTGCCGTCCTGCTGCACGATGCGCTCCACCACCACCTCGCTGGCGATGTCCACGCGGCCACCATGCGGGTTCGCGGCTTGCTGGCCCGTGAGCATCAGCAGCTCGCCCGGCGTAGAGAATTTCTGGAAGTCGATGCCGTCCACGTGCTCGCCCGAGCAGGCCAAGGGGGCAGGCTCGCTGCGATAGATGCCGGGCACGCTGGTGGCGCCTTGCTTCAGCAGTGTCTGCACGCACTCCTGCAGGGCGCCGTAGACGGGGCGCTTGCTGGCAACCAGGCGCCGTTGGGACGCATCCTTGTCGTGGTCGATCTGGTCTGCCGGTTTCACCCGCAGCAGGGCTTCGGCCGTGGCGAAGTTTTCCTGCGCCGCGCGGATGGTCTCGGCCGGCCAGCCGTCCATCTCCTTGGCGTTGGGGCGTGGGCACCAGGCACTCCAGAGCGTGGAGCGGCCACCGAAGAAGGGCACCATGCCGTGTTGCCAGCGGATATAGCCGCCATCAAGTCCCTCTGCCGTGGTGGCGGAGAGCGTCCACGGGAAGGTCTCGGACAGGCCACCCAGCGTGTTCTTGTAGGGCAGCGGCAGGTTCTGGAAGTGCTCGGGCAGGAAAAAGGGGCCGCGCTCCACGATCAGGATTTGGCTAGCGGGCTTGTTCTTCAGCATCCGCTCGGCGAAGCCCAGCGCGCAGAAACCGGAACCGATGATCACGTAGTCATACTTGGTCTCCTCACGCGCCGCCTTCCAGCCGGCATTGGAAAGGAAGAACACATGGTCCATCACGCGCTGGCCCGTCGGGTCTTGCGGGCCGGGGGTGGGGAAGCCGTACTGCAGCTTGTCGGATGACGATGCGGTAGCCATCTTGGGGAGTCCTCCTAGGATGTTGGTTGTCGTTATGGCCAAGCTCAGTTGGCGGCGCTTAGGCGCATACGCGGCCCGGCCACTCATCGGGATAGCACAGTGCATAGCGGTTTGCTGTCATCCGTTTGGTGGAACCGCGCCAATCGCCCTGCATGAATTTCATTCATGTATTCATGTGCCATGTATTCAAAGGCTTATTACACCACCGTGGTAAACTGACAGGCCGCATTCCTCACCCAGTCGATTCTCCATGTCCAGCCGCCGCGACACCATTACCGCCCTCCTGCAGCAACGCATCCTGATTCTCGATGGCGGCATGGGCACCATGATCCAGCGCCACAACCTGGGCGAGGCGGATTACCGTGGCGAGCGCTTCAAGGACTGGGGGCACGACCTCAAGGGCAATAACGATCTGCTGGTGCTGACTCGCCCCGACGTGATCCGTGGCATCCACCAGGCCTACCTGGACGCGGGCGCCGACATCGTCGAGACCAATAGCTTCAATGCCACCTCGGTCGCCATGGCCGACTACGGCATGGAGTCGCTGGTCTACGAGCTGAACCTGGAAGCGGCCAGGCTAGTAAAGGGCCTGTGCGTGGCCGAGACGGCGCGCAACCCCGCGAAGCCGCGCTTCTGCGCGGGTGTGCTGGGGCCGACCAACCGCACCTGTTCCATCAGCCCGGACGTGAACGACCCGGGCTTCCGCAATATCAGCTTCGACGCGCTGGTGACGAGCTATACGGAGGCGATCCAGGGCCTGGTCGATGGCGGCGCCGACCTCTTGCTGGTCGAGACGATCTTCGACACGCTGAACGCCAAGGCGGCCGTCTACGCCATCCACCAGTTCTTCGACGAGCGCCCGGATTTGGAACGCCTGCCCATCATGATCTCGGGCACGATCACCGACCAGAGCGGCCGTACGCTCACGGGCCAGACGACGGAAGCCTTCTACAACTCGCTGCGCCATGCCGAGGCGCTCAGCTACGGCCTGAACTGTGCGCTGGGCCCGGACCTGCTGCGCCCCTATGTGGAAGAAATCGCCCGCGTAAGCGAGGGTTTCGTGTCGGTCCATGCCAACGCCGGCCTGCCCAACGCTTTCGGCGGTTACGACCTGACGCCGGAGATGATGGCCGAGCAGGTGAGCGAATGGGCGCGTAGCGGCCTCGTGAACATCGTGGGCGGCTGCTGCGGCACCACGCCTGAGCATATCCGCGCCATGGCCGACGCGCTGGCCGGCATCGCCCCGCGCGCGCTGCCGCACCTGGAGGTGCGCATGCGTCTGGCGGGCTTGGAGCCCTTCTCCATTGCCGACGGCGACCTGTTTGTGAACGTGGGCGAGCGCACCAACGTCACCGGCTCGCGCGCCTTCGCCAAGCTGATCCTGGCCGGCGACTATGCGGCGGCGCTGGAAGTGGCGCGCCAGCAGGTGGCGAACGGCGCCCAGGTGATCGACATCAATATGGACGAGGGCATGCTCGACGCCGAGCACGCCATGGTCACCTTCCTCAACCTGGTCGCCAGCGAGCCGGACATCAGCCGTGTACCCGTGATGATCGACTCGTCCAAGTGGAGCGTGATCGAGGCGGGCCTGAAGTGCATCCAGGGCAAGGGCATCGTCAACTCCATCTCGCTCAAGGAAGGCCACGGGGAGTTCGTGGCGCACGCGCGCAAGGTGCGCCGCTACGGCGCCGCCGTGATCGTGATGGCTTTCGACGAGCAGGGCCAGGCCGATACCTTCGCGCGCAAGACGGAAATCTGCCAGCGCAGCTACCGCGTGCTGGTGGACGAGGTGGGCTTCCCGCCGGAAGACATCATCTTCGACCCGAATATCTTCGCCGTCGCCACAGGCATTGAG
>JAFAKZ010000153.1 GCA_019234745.1 Burkholderiales bacterium | reverse complement strand
CGCTTTCGCCGGAGACGTACTCCTCGATCGACTTGCCCTGCCCGTCATTGCCGTTCGCCGAGTTGGCGAAGGCGAACACGCCGCGATGGGCCGCGACATAATCCTGGATCGACTTGCCCTTGACCGCGCTGCTGGCCCGCGCCGCCTCGTCGGCCGCCGCGACGGCCTGGTTGAAGGCGGCTCCGGGCTGGGTATTGGCATCGATATAGTCCCGGATCGAACTGCCGGACGCCTTGTTGGCCTTGACCGAGGGACTGTAGGTATAGACCGGCCCGGTCAGGGATGTGGGCTCCATCTGTCGAACTCCTGCTCGCATACAGAAGGGCACTCTATCCAAAGAGCGTTACTATTTCATCTTCATCCCCAGATGACGCGCAAAAACCGAAAAGCTGCCGTGGCGCGAGCCACGACAGCTTTTTCCGGCTTGGAACAGGGAGGCTTTCGGGCCGTCAGCTCGGGGAGAATTCGATCGAGTCGACCACTTTGTGGCCCTGCGCGGCCGCTGTGGCGGTTTCTTCGATCGAGGCACGCTGGAGGTAGGTGTCGACGGCGCCGTAGAGATACACGGTGCCATCGACCACCTGCACGCGGATGCCGCGGCCCGTGCCGTGCAGAGCGGCGGTGACGCTGGTGGCCAGAGCGTCTCCGGGCGACGCGTTGGAGGCGGCCTGAGCGTCCGAAACGCCCAGCGCCAGAGACATGGCGACCGCCACACCGGCCACCGTGATGCCATTTTTAAGAGACATAACTAAGTCCTTCCGTCATTTGGTAAAGGGCAGCGCTTTACGTCGATGCCCTAATAATCATTTACCAAAAGACGGCAGTACTATCCCAGATAACAAATATTTATTCCGAATAACAAAAACTTTATTCCAGTCGTGGATAAAGTTTCATTTATTACATGTTTCATTATTTAAAAATGCAAGACCGCGCCATCGATGATGGCGCGGTCAGCTGCCGACCCCTTGCTCAGTTGAACTCGTAGGAGATCCGCACACCCGCCGTCAGCGGACGGGAGACGGTATCGGCCTTCACCCACTGCGAATTGCTGATGAACTGGATGCCCTTCGCGTTGGTGAAGTTGTCGCAATAGGCCTGAATGCTCCAGGCATCCTTGGTCACGCCCATCGACAGATCGCCCATGGTGACCGGGGCCTGGGTGAAGTTGTTGTAGACGCCCGTCGCCGAATGGGTGTGCGACGAATGTTCGAGGCTGATCTGGAAGAACGGCAGATAGTCGTTCACCTCGAACTCGTAGCGCGCCCGGATATTGCCCTTGAACAAAGGCGACAGAGCCAGCGAATCGCCGACCGAACCGAACGGAGTGGCATAGTTCGACGGCAACGGCACGCCGCTATGGCCCTGGGTGTCGCTGCCGACCAGGGCGACCGCGCTGGTCGCCTGGCTGGCGTTGATCGCCCCGCCGCCCGACAGGGTCAGCGCCGAGGTCACGCGCGCCGTGCCCTGCAGCTCGACGCCGCGCACCCGGTAATTGCCGGCGTTGGACGTGAAGGACACGTCGCCCAGGCTGGCCTGCGGGTCGAACACGTAGGTCTGCACGTGGTTCCAGTTTTCCTGGTAGATGGCGCCGTCCAGCTCGATGCGGTGGTTGAGCCACTGCGTCTTGAAGCCGATTTCGTTGTTTTGCAGCGTATCGGGCGAGAAGGACAGCGGCGTCACCCACTTGTCGCCCGGCGACAGCACGGCGCCGGTGGTCTTGGCCAGACGGTTGAAGCCGCCCGGACGGAAGCCCTGCGAGAAGGTGTAATAGACCATCGCGTCGTCGGTGACGTGCCAGGTGATGTTGGCGCGGCTCTTGGCGCCCTCGTAGCTGCTCTTCAGATTGCCGAGATTAGTGACGTAGTGCGGCGAAACCGTGCTGCAGCCCCAGTACGGGATGCAGCCGCCGCCGGCCGCGCCATGCTCGTAATTGTCGAAGCGGTACCAGCGGGTGCCGGCGGTCACGGTCAGCACCTTGGGGATGATGTCGTAATCGACCGAGGCGAACACCGCGTCCTGGGTATAGCCGCGCTTGATGTCGTTGATGAAGGCGTCGCCCGGCGCGCGGAGCCCCGGATTGTTGACGTTGGCCCCCGGCGGCGGAGCGATCTGGGCGAAACCGGTATTGGGGCTGCCATAGAAGAAGTCGGTGGTCTCGTCGACCTGGAAATCTTCCCAGAAGAAGCCGCCGAGAGCGCGGATGCGCCAATCGGAAGGCGTGCTGAGGCGCACTTCCTGGCTGAGATGCTTGTCCTCTTCATGATCGCGCCAATAGGAGGCCGGCGAATAGCACTGGGTCGCCTTGCCGCCCGAGATGGTGCACTGGTAATAG
>JAFAKZ010000507.1 GCA_019234745.1 Burkholderiales bacterium | reverse complement strand
TGCACGCGGTGGTTCGACGGAGAAGAGAACACGCGGTCGAACCAGCCCAGCTTGCCCACGTGCTCCGTATGAATCCAGAACTGGTAGAGCAGCACGACGAGGCCCGCAATGGCGAACTCCTCAGGCGGTACGCCGACAATGGCCATGGGGGCGTAGAACACCCAACCCAACAAGGCCACCGTACTTTCCTGGCGCAGGGCCGTGGAGAAGTTGAATTCCTGACTCTGGTGGTGCACCACGTGCGCGGCCCAGAAAATGGCGGACTCGTGCCCCATGCGGTGTAGCCAGTAGTCGCAGAAGTCGAACAGCACGATAGCTATCAGCCAGCCATACCAGCTGCCCCAGAAGGCCTCGCGCGGGTAGAGCGCAACCAGTTCGTACAGGCCGGCGTAGAGGCCGATCTGGAAGAACTGTGTGCACACAGCCACCATTTGGCTCAAGAGGCCCTGATTGAGGCTGCTGAGCGCATCGTTCAGGCGGTAGGTATTGCGCTGCTTGTAGTAACCGTAGGCGAATTCGCCGGCGATAAGCAGGGCGAAGACGGGAATGGCAAAGACGATGATCTGGTACATGGCGGGCTGCTATTGGTATTCGGCGCGATTCTAATTGCGCAGCGCAACATTATACCGGTTTTGTACCTGATGTGATGCAAGCCATTGACGAGAAAGGGCCTGTCTCTCCTGTCAATGACTACCGTCAAGAAATGACCAGGGCCATGGAGAAACCGTCATAGCCCTTGCTGCCTACCGTCTGGATGGCCGTGGCGGAAAGGCGCGGGTGCTTGGCCATCATATCGATAAAGCTGCGCACGCCGATCACATTGGCATCCTCGCTCGCCGGGTCGGCCACGGCGCCGTTGCGCACCACATTGTCGCCGATGATGAGCGTGCCGACGCGGGCCAGCTGCAGCGACCATTCCAGGTAGCGCGGATTATTCGGCTTGTCGGCGTCGATAAAGATCAGGTCGAAGGGCGCAGCACCGTCCGCGATCAGCAGGGGCAGCGTCTCGGCCGCCTTGCCCACGCGAATCTCCACGCGGCTCGATAGTCCCGCGTTCGCGATATTGGCGGCCGCCACCTCAGCGCGGGCGGGGTCGGCTTCCAGCGTGACGACGCTTCCTCCTTCACCGACGGCGCGCGCCAGCCAGATGGTGCTGTAGCCGGCCAGCGTACCGATCTCCAGAATGCGCTTGGCGCCTTGCAATTGCGCCAGCAGCTGCAACAGCTTGCCCTGGTTCGGCGCCACATTGTGGGCCGGTAGTCCCGCCATCTCGCTTGCCGCGAGCGCAGCGTCCAGTGCCGGGTCGCTGGGTACCAGGGCATCACAGAAATAGTCGTCGACAGTGGTCCAGGTAGCTTGATTCATGGGATTCCTCGGGGGATGAGTCGGAAATGGTGCTGTCGCAGGGCAGACAGCACACGATAAGGGAAGTTCAGGCCAATTCGGTGCCCGGCATCTTGTGTTCGCGCCACTGCGGCCCTAACTTACTGCTACGTCGATGTCCGCAGGAGCCTAGGGAGTCTCTGATTAAGTATCCGGGTCGCGCTGGGCCGAGTCTTGGGGCAGGACTAGGCACAACGAGCGCGGCTTAACGGGTTAAGTAAGTGAGTTGTAACGACGTCATGCCCCAAGAATCGACCCAGCCCGGAGGGTTTGCCCGGATTTTGGCCTGCTGCCGCGTTGAAAGTCGCTTATGTAACCTGTACACCGCGCTCCTTTCGCCTTGCATCAGGCCAAAATCCGGGCAAACGCGATCCCGGGTACTTAATCAGAGGCTCCCTACCTTGTCCAACGAGCAAGAAGCGAATTCATGTAAGCCAATGCCGCCACAGTTCACTGCGGAATGGCTCTCGGGTCGTCAGTCTGAAGCACAGGCGGCGGGGGATAATGTCCGCGCAACGACCATCGCAAGCTTGATCGATAGCTGGAACGCATCCTTCGCCAAACCGTCCGAACCGGCGCCATCGGCCATGGCAGCAGGCTGGAAGCGCTGGAAGAATATACTGCTGATGCTGTTCTTCTGGGCGCTGATGATCGAAGGTGCGCGGTTGGCGCTGTTCTACGGCGTGGACCAGCGCGCAGTTGCGGCGGGACTCTTGCTAGCCGCGTTGGCGTCCCACGCCTTCGCCTTTGTCGTTGGCATCGTTACCGTCGTGCCCGTGGTTGGGCCGCTGCTCGTCAAGGTGCTGTCCATCCCCATTATCTGGCTGCTCAACTCCATCGGCTACCTGGTGTCCATCGTCGCTATCAAGCGCGGTTATTCCAAGGATGTGATGACCTACCGGGGGATGACGATGGCGCTGATTACGGGGATCGTGCTGGGCTACATCATAGGTAAGTTGATCTAGCGGGCTGCGCTCAGTTGTCCTGGCCAGGCTCGGACTGTCCAGGCAGCACTTCGGTAAATAGCTCGGCCGGCGAGCAGTCGAACAGATTCAGCAGGGCGTCCAGCACGTCCTTGCTGAGCGAGTCGCCGGAATTGTCGATGATGCGCAGGAGCTGGCGGTGCGAGATGTCGCAGCCCATCGCGATCAGGGCGCGATGCAGGCTGGCGGCGTTGCGAAAGCCCTTTTCGGCCATCTTGACGCGAACATTGAGCGCGATGCGGCGCGCGCCGTACTTGTGCGGTGCGGGGTTCTGCATGGAGTCGTCCCTCACGACGACGCCGAGTCCAGGAATATATCTATTGTAGCGAAGTGGCCTCCAAACGTCATTTCCGGCCCCCTTGTGTCAAAAAGCGACATCAGATGACGATTTTTTCGTTTGACCACTTGCAAACGGCAAAACGCATCGGCATACTGCACAGCAACTGCCCACCGATGGGCACCCGTTCAACCGTTTAACCAAGGAGATTCTTGTGTACTTCATTCATTCAACCCTAACAGCATCGAGCGGCCGCGCAGCGTCCGTCCATGCTGGCGTGCTCGGCGCCCGCGCCGGCTACGCCGGGTTGTTTGGCATGAGCGCACAAGGTCTCGATGTCAAAGCCAGCGCACAAGCAGGCTATGGCAGCCAGTTTGGCGCAACCGATATGCAAGCATGCCTGGCAATGGCCATCCCAGCCGGCAAGCAACAGAGCAATCAGAATCAATCCGTCACCGCTCTGCCGAGCGAACGGCAGCAGTACCGGAAGCATCCGGCGTTTTACCGAAAGTCGCGTAGGAAAAGTACTAGCGACTAAGCGTTGAACGCCACAGGCCCAAAGCCCGGATGCTCCGAAAGGACTCCGGGCTTTTTGTTTGCCCCTTGCCCTTGGAGTGCGCAGTCATTGTCGGCCCTTGGCTGACCCGTAGTAGAGCCCTCGCATGGCGAGGCCCGTTGCCGGCCCTGACCGGACAGACGACGGAAACGATCTTTGCAGTAGCCGTAGCAGGCCGGGTGGGCGCGCCTCACCGTTTCCGCCCGGCCAGTAGCGGCGTGCAGCACGTGAGGTGTTGCATGCCCGGATGGAGCTGGGCAAGTGCCGGCAACTTGCCCAGCGGACCACCGCAGTTCGACTAGTAGCCGAATCCAGTAGCGCTCGTCCTCGGTGGGAAGTGAGGCCCCTGTTCGGCCCGAAAAAGAAGGAAACGTGTTTCAAACGACCCAGGAGTTGGACATGGAAAAGCTGAAAGCATGGTTCGCAGCCATGGCGAGTATCGGTGCGCCGGCAGCCGATGTAATCGATCAGGACGATGAGGCCTGGAGCGCGCAGCGCCAGCGCATCATGAACGATGCCAAGGCACGGCTGTCCGAAATCCGCGACCGCTATCCGCTGGAAATGGGGAGCCGTCGCTTTGGTTAATACCTGTCAACGCCGAGCCACGTGGCTCGGCCCGAATTCAAACGCAAGGCACAAGATAAGCGTGCCGATCGCCGGGATGTCCGCCGGCGACCACCCTGTTCTGCACTATCCGCGATAGTGATAGGTGGGGCAGGGTGGGCGAGTAGGGCAGCCAAGCCTGCCGGTTGCCAGAAATGCAATCGGCACAATGAATGCCACGGTCTGGCTGGCTGTGGAAGAGGGAGGCGCGACTGGCCCTTGTCTCCGTAGGAGCCTGGGCGAAATGGGGTCGAGGTCAGTGGCGGTAGGTGGGGACCGTCAGCTTTTATATGTCCAATTACGGCATTGTCAGCATGGCGTTTAGACGGCAGACTGCCACTCCCCTGATATTGCTTATAAAGGCTGTCCGATGCGCCTGTCCGAACTCTACGTCCACCCGCTCAAATCCTGCCGCGGCAACGCGCTGAATGAAGCACGCGTCGAGGTCATGGGCCTACAGCACGATCGGCGCTGGATGGTGGCCGATGGTGATCGCTTCTTCACCGGACGGGAGTTCCCGCGCATGGTGTTGATCGAGACGACGCCGGATGCAGATGGCATCACGTTCAACGCGCCCGGCATGGCGCCCTTGCGCGTGGAGCGGCGCGAGATGCGCGAATCTGTGCCGACGACCGTGTGGCGCAGTTCGTTCAATGCGCTGGCGGGCAGTGATGAGGCGGATTTCTGGTTTTCCGACTACCTGGGCGCCAATTGCCGCCTGCTGCATATCGGTGAAGATACGGAGCGCCGCACCAATATGGGGCCGGCCACGCCCGTCGGGTTTGCCGATGGCTATCCGGTCTTGCTGATCGGTACGGCATCACTGGCGGCCTTGAACAGCCGCCTCGATACGCCCGTGACCATGCGTAATTTCCGCACCAACCTCGTCGTGGAGACGAGTGAACCCTTTATCGAGGACAGCTGGCGCCACGTCCGCGTGGGTGATATCGAATTGGAATTCGTGAAAACCTGTGCCCGCTGCATTTTCACCACCGTCGACCCGACCACGGCCATGCTGCACGCAGCGGAACAGCCGCTGGCGACCTTGAATCAGTTCCGCCGTACGGATGAGGGCACGATGTTCGGGGTGAACCTGATCACCCGCAACACGGGCGTGCTGCGAATTGGCGATGCGGTAACGGTTCTAGATTAACCCTGATACATGATGACGCGATTGCGCCCGCCGCGCTTCGCGTCGTACAGCGCTTCATCCGCTGCCTTGATCAGGCCCTCGCCTGTAAGAATATCGGGGAAGGCGGCGATGCCGCTGGAGAAGCTGGTGTTGAACCAGGTTTCGTTGAAGGGGTGATTGATCTGTCCGAAATCGCGGCGGATGCGGTCCAGCACCGTGTGCGCCTGCTCTGCATTTGTGTTGGGCAGGCCTACGAGGAATTCTTCGCCGCCGTAGCGGCCCACGATATCCGTCTTGCGCAAGCGGCGCCGTAGCAGCCAGGCCAGGCTGCGGATGACCTGGTCGCCCACCGGATGGCCGTAGCTGTCGTTTACCCGCTTGAAGTGATCAATGTCAATCATCGCCACGGCAATCTCGCCGCGGTCACCCAAGGCCTGCGACACGACCGTGTCCAGCTTCTGCTTGGTGCTCGTGTGGTTGAGCAGCCCCGTGAGGCTGTCGTGGAACATGGAGCGGCGCAACAGGCGATAGCGCTCGATCTTGCTCTGCACCACGGCGTTCAGGATGACGGGGTTGAAGGGCTTGGTCAGGAAGTGATCGCCGCCCAGGCGCAGTGCTTCCACCTGCAGGGCGACATCCGTCTCTCCCGATAGGTAGACGATGGGCACGGACAGGAATTCCGCATGCTGGCGGATGACGCGCGCCGCTTCCACGCCCGTACAGCCGGGCATGTACATATCCATCAGGATCAGGTCGGGCTGGTAGCGCTTGAGCGCGTCCAGCGCATCGCCCGGGTGGCTGATCGCGAGGCTTTCCACACCGTTTTCGTCCAGCGCGCGTTGGATCAGTTTGATGGCGGTGATCGAATCCTCCACCACCAGCACACGGAACGGCGCTTCCTCCTCGCTGTCGTTCAGCTCCAGGAGCTTGGCAACGATGGCAGGAAGCGCAGTGCCGCGCGGGAAGCAGAAGTCGCAACCGGCTACGAGCGCGGACTGCATGCCGTGGAAGTCGGCAGAAATCGACAGACCCACCATATTGCTGGCGGCAAAGCGTGCGCGCAGGGCCTTGATGCGTTCGGTCCATTCGCCGGCCGGCACGCCGGCGATGTCGATGACCAAGCTGGTCGGCTCGTCGCCATCGGGCGGCAGGGTAGCCCAAGCGTAATGGTTGACCTGGATGCCGAAGTAGCCCAGCTGCGTGATCAACTCCTGCCAGGGCGCCATCTGCTCGGCCACGAACCAGATGCGACGGCCGCTGCTGAGATCGGCCGCTGCCGGCGTCTCGACGGCGGCACGCCTTTCCTCAATAGGGCGGCTGGCGGCGTCCAAGTACGCGGTGATGCGCGAGGACAGCGATGCCACACGACTGTCCAGCTCGGCCATCGCAGCGGGCGAAATGGGGTGCGTATCGTCGTCGCCGAACAGGGCGAGCGCTTGCTGCTCAAGGTCCCGCGACAGCTGGTTGAGGCCGGACAACCCCTTGCCATGCAGGAATTCCGCGAAGCTCGACAGGGTGATGGCGAACTCGACGAACTGCTCGAAGCTGGGCGTAGCACGATAGGCGCGCCACGTCGCGGCGAACGATTCGCATTTCTTCAGGAGTTCGGCTGGGGGGCAGGACATGTCATTTCAGGTTCGTTTTTGCTCAGTCTAACATGTCCTGCGCGCCTTGCAGGGGAACGCACTACACGGCAAAAATTACTTCGCGTAATTAGCAAACTAGACACCGCGCAGCAGTTCATTGATGCCCACCTTGCTGCGCGTTTTGGCGTCGACCTTCTTCACGATTACGGCGCAGTACAGGCTGTACTTGCCGTCGTTGGATGGTAGGTTGCCGCTCACCACCACGGCGCCGGCCGGCACGCGGCCATAGCTGACCTCGCCCGTTTCGCGGTCGTAGATGCGTGTGGATTGGCCGATGTACACGCCCATCGAAATGACGGCGCCTTCCTCCACGATCACGCCTTCCACAATCTCGGAGCGCGCGCCGATAAAGCAATTGTCTTCGATGATCGTGGGCGAGGCCTGCAGGGGTTCCAGCACGCCGCCGATACCCACGCCGCCCGATAGGTGCACATTCTTGCCAATCTGGGCGCAGGAGCCAACGGTGGCCCAGGTGTCGACCATGGTGCCCTCGTCCACATAGGCGCCGATGTTCACGTAAGAGGGCATCAGCACGGCGTTCTTGGCGATATAGCTGCCGCGGCGCGCCATGGCGGGCGGCACCACACGAAAGCCGGCGCTGCGGAAAGCGGCCTCGTCCCAGCTGGCGAACTTGCTGTCGACCTTGTCGAAGAAGCGCGTCTCGCCGCCGTCCATCACCACATTGTCCTTGGCGCGGAAAGACAGCAGCACGGCCTTCTTGATCCACTCGTTCACCACCCACTGGCCGTCCAGCTTCTTCGCCACGCGCAATTCGCCCTTGTCCAGGCCGGCGATCACGGATTCGACGGCATCGCGCACTTCCGGCTTGATGGACTGTGGCGTGATATCGGCGCGGACTTCGAAAGCGGCTTCGATGATGGATTGGGCGGCGTGCAGGGACATGTCAGGAATCCTAGATAGGGTAAGTATTGTCTTTAGCGGGCAAATTCGGCGATGCGGCGTGCACCTTCCACGCAGTCATCAAGGTTCGCGACCAGGGCCAGCCGGACGCGACCGGCGCCGGGATTCACGCCGTGCGCCGTACGGGCCAGATAGCTGCCCGGCAGTACGGTGACGTGGCAGCGTTCATAGAGTTCGCGCGCGAAGGCAGTATCGTCACCATCATAGCGCGCCGGCACTTCTGCCCACAGGTAGAAGGCGGCGTCCGGCATCTGCGCCTTGAGCGGCGCGGCCAACAGCGGCACCACGGCCTCGAACTTGGCGCGGTAGGCGGCGCGGTTCGCTTCCACGTGCGCTTCGTCGCGCCATGCGGCCACGCTGGCAGCCTGGAGCATCGTCGACATGGCCGAGCCGTGGTAGGTACGGTAGAGCAGGAACTTGGCGAGTATCTCAGCGTCGCCCGCGACGAAGCCCGAGCGCATGCCGGGCGCATTGGAGCGCTTGGAAAGGCTGGAAAACACGACCAGCCGCTCGTAGTCGTGGCCCAGCAGGCTTGCCGCCTGCAGTGCACCCAAGGGAGGGCTGTCGAACCAGATTTCCGAATAGCACTCGTCGCTGGCGATGATGAAGTTGTGGCGTTCGGCCAGCGCGAACAGCGTGCGCCAGCCATCCAGGCCCATCACGGCGCCCGTGGGGTTGCCCGGCGAGCAGACGAACACGACTTGCGTGCGCTGCCAGATTTCTTGGGGCACGCTGGCCCAATCGGCCAGGAGGTTCGTTTCCGGCAGGCAGTTGACGTAATAGGGCTCGGCGCCGGCCAGGAGCGCTGCGCCTTCATATATCTGGTAGAAGGGGTTGGGCGATACGACGACGGGTTGTGTGGGACCTGTCGGGTCGATCACCGCCTGCACGAAGCTGAATAGGGCCTCGCGACTGCCGTTGACGGGCAGGACCTGCAGGGCCGGATCGGGGCGCGCGATGCCGTAGCGCTGTGCCAGCCAGTCGGCGATGGCTTCGCGCAGGGCAGGCGTACCGAGCGTGGCGGGGTACTGGGCCAGGCCGTCGAAGTTGGCCGCGATGGCCTCCGTTATCAAGGCTGGCGTCGGGTGCTTGGGTTCGCCGATAGACAGGTCGACATGGCGCAAGGCCGCGTCGGGCTTGGCGCCGGCGAAGAGTTGGCGCAGGCGTTGGAACGGATAGGGCTGCAGGCGGTCTAGAAGCGGATTCACGGCGGTGTGCAGACAGTGGCAAGGCGGTAAGCGCCTGATTATATCCACAATGTTGCGCTGCACGAGGCCTGGAAAACCCTGTTGTCTATACCTTTGGCCACTGTCCCGGCGCGCACCGTTTTGCTTGCGGCTCGCACCACCGGTAGACTGTGCGCAGAAGAAGTCCTCGAATTCGGGAGAAACTTGCATGTCCAAATTCCTATC
>JAFAKZ010000309.1 GCA_019234745.1 Burkholderiales bacterium | reverse complement strand
GCGCTGATGACCAAGTGAGGCAGACACCATGCTTGTACGCTTGATTTACGCCAGCCGCACGACCCAGCCCATCACGGGTGATATGGTCGATGCGCTGTTGAACATCTCCCGCGAACACAATGCCGGTTCCGGTATCACGGGCATCCTGTGCTACAGCGACAGCGTATTCGTGCAGGCCCTGGAGGGCAGCCGCCAGGCGGTCAACCAGCTCTACGCCAAGATCGTGGCAGACGCACGGCATACTGAGGTGACCCTGCTGGATTACGTCGAGATCGCGGCGCGCCACTACCAGGCCTGGAATATGGCCAAGGTGAAGCTGGACAAAGTCAATTTGTCGCTGCTGCTCAAGTATTCCGACAAGCCTCAGCTCGACCCGTTTGCCGTCACGGGTAAAGCAACTGCCGCGCTACTGGAAGAGTTGGCGACGACGGCGGTCTGCACGTCGCGCGGTTAGTCCAGTTTCGGATACCCTGTCACTTCGCGTATCGACTGGTACAGCGGCGCCATTCGGTCGTACATCTGCTTGTACACGCGATGGTAGAGGGCGTCGTAGGTTTCGGCACTGTGCTTGTTCGGCTCGAAAGTTGCCCCCATGCGCGTCATCTCGGCTATGGCCGTCTTGAAGTCAGCGTGCAGCTTCAGGCCGACTGCTGCATCAATAGCAGAGCCCAGCCCGGACGTTTCGTAAATGTGCGGCCGTGCCGTCGGCAGGTTGAAGATATCGGCCGTGAGCTGCATGGCAGCGTCCGACTGCGAACCGCCGCCGGAGATACGCAGGGCAGTGATCGGCACACCGCTCTTCTTCTCGATTTTTTCCCGCCCTTCGCGCAGCGCGTAGGCCAGGCCTTCCAGGATGGCACGGTACATATGCGCGCGCGTATGTACATCGCCAAAGCCGATGATGGCACCCTTGGCCTCTGGGCCGGGGAAGCGGATGCCCGGTGTCCAGTAGGGTTGCAGCATCAGGCCCATGGAGCCGGGTGGCACTGACGTTACCAGTTCATCGAACAATGATTCCGCACTCACGCCACGTAGCTTGGCTGCTTCCGTCTCCAGGTGGCCGAACTGTTCCTTGAACCAGCTTACCATCCAGAAGCCGCGGAAAATCTGCACCTCCGAGCTGTACATGCCGGGCACGGCAGCCGGGTAGGGGGGGATGAAGGGCGTGGCCTCGAAGTAGCGCGACGTGGTCGTATTGATGGTGGCCGTCGTGCCGTAGGAGAGGCAACCGATCTGCGGATCGAGGCACCCGGCGCCGATCACTTCGCAGGCCTTGTCGGCGGCGGCAGCGATCACGGGCGTGCCGACCGGGATACCCGTCTCGGCAGCGGCTTCCGCTGTCACCGCACCGATGATGGTGCCGGGCGCGACCAGCTCGGGAAGCTGCGACGGCTGGATGACCATGGCCTGCCATTTCCAGTCATTGGCGCTGCTCCATTGCTGGCGCTTGAAATCGAAGGGCACGTAGCCGACTTGCGAGCCGGTCGAGTCGACCATGCGGCCCGTCATGCGGTAGTTAAGGTAGCCCGACAGCAGCAGAAAATGTGCCGTCTTGTCCCAGATTTCCGGCTGATGCTGGGCCATCCAGTTCGCTTCCGCTTCGCGCTGGAAATAGCGAATTGTCGATTCGACGCCGGCCAGCTTGAAGCCGGCGCGCCACCACCATTTGATGTCCGGCACCGTTTGCGCCTTGCGCTGGTCCAGCCATGAGATGGCGGGGCGCAGGGGCTTGCCCTGCTTGTCCAGGTTCACGACCGTGCCGCGCTGCGTGGTAATGGACACGCCCTTGATCGAGCCGTGCGGTGCATGCGTCTCCGCCCACAGGCGCTGGCAGGCAGCCGCGACAGCATTCCAGAACAGTTCCGGGTCGCTCTCGGCCCAGCCCGGTTGAGGCGAGTCGAGCGCCGGCAGGAAAACTTGGGACTTGGCGACGAGGTTGCCCTTCAGATCGAAGAGCAGGGCCCGTACGCTTTGCGTGCCGTTGTCGATGCTGAGCAGGTAGTCGTTGGACATAGTGTCTTTCGGTCAGCCGTGTGCCGGCTTTTTGTCCCAGCCCGGGATGGTCTCACGGTTGGGCAGGCTGTAGTGGTTGGCGATCAGCGAAAAGTAGCCGGTGACCTCGGTTTGCCAACGATCGGCATCCCAGCCCAGCTCAGCCATGGCGATGCTACGGATGGCCGGCAGGTGCTCGGCGCCACCACGCTTGCACAGGATGCCCAGCCGCGTGCGGCGCAGCAGCAGATCTTCCAGGTGTACAACCTGCTCGCAGCGCGCAGCCCAGCGCAACTCGGCCCACAGGATGTCCGTTGTGCCAATGGGCGCCAGCTCGCCCTCCTGCGCCATACCGACGATATGGTCGGCCGCTTCGCCATAGCGGGCATGGAGCCGTTTCAGAGCTGGGTTGGTGGTCATGGGCATGGTCGTGGCGGCGAAGATGGGTTCGTCGGTAAGCGAAGTGCGCCAGTGCGGCAACTGGTGGCGGATGCGCTTTAGCGTGTCGAGTGCTATGCGGCGGAAGGTCGTCAGCTTGCCGCCTGTGACGGTGACAAGGCCGGACTCTTGCAGCACGATGTGATCGCGCGCTTCCTTCGACGGGTCGGCCGCGCCGGTCGATAGCACGGGGCGCACGCCGGCGTAGGTGGAGAGCACGTCATCCAGCGTCAGATTCAGATTCGGGAATTGCCAGCAGATGCCCGCCATCAGGTAGGCGACTTCCTCCGGCGTAATGGCGGCCTCACGGTTGACGTCGGCGTGGTCGAGGTCGGTCGTGCCCAGCAG
>JAFAKZ010000450.1 GCA_019234745.1 Burkholderiales bacterium | reverse complement strand
CCATTGGTCAAGGTGTAGCGCATGTCGATCTGGTTCGACACGCGATCCAGTATCTGCGGCAGCGTCTGGTTCAGCGCGTTCAGCGTCACCGTACCGCTGATCAGCGGGTGCACGTCGAGATTGAGCTTGGCATCGCGCGCCAGCGCGAACAGCATGTCGCGCACAGGCACGTTGCTCACCACCACGCTGTAGGTGTCGACCTTGGCCTGCGGCGTCGGCTTGGGCAGCATGACAGCGTGGTCGACTGGTTGCGGCAAGTCTGCCGGCCGCTCGGGCGCAACGTCGACATGCTGGGCCGGCTTGACCTGCAAGGGGTGGGTAGCGCAGCCGGCCAACAGCAAGGTGCCCAGCAGTAGTGTTTGGTGTTGTCCCATCGCGGTCGTCTGTCTCGTTTTTCTGATTCTACACCAAAACATCAATTTCAATTCGGAAACGGTTGATTCGAATTGGTTTTTTGGTATCCGCGCGACTCAGTCAGGATTCCTCCGACGGTGCGTAGCATCGGATGAGCATTGCGCAGCTCGGGCGGGAGCTTTGCCAAGGCCGCCGCGGCATGTGACTGGTCGGGGAAAAAGCCGTAGGTCAGGCCGTAGACCTCCACACCGCGACGCGTCACCGTCGGATACAGGTAAAGCTCGTCCAGCGACAATTTGCGCGCCGTTTGCGCCATCAGCTGCGCCAGGGCCGGCTTCTGCGCACGCGGCGCCACGGATAGCAGCACCGTGTAGTTCTGCGGCGCCTGCTTGTCAAAAGCAGGGCGGCTAGCATCGAGTCGCGCATCGAATACATGCTGCGGGTCCGATTCGTCCGCGCCTTGCGCGGGCTGCGGCGCGGGTGTTGCGCTTACAGGGGCAGAGCGTGGCGTCTGAGCGACGGCGGGACCGGCACGAGCAGACGATTGCGCCACGGCGGGTGGGGCCGCCTTAGGTAGCACGGTAGCAGGCTGCGCCGCAGCAACAGGCCGCCCCCCATCCGCCGTGAGCCGCGTCGCCGCCACGCCGCCAGCCACACCCAACAGCAGCAGCGCCGCAGCAGCCGCCGGCATACGCCAATGCGTTCGCTGCACGCGACGGAAGCCACTGTCCTTGATGGCGGCGGCGGCCTCGACCGCATCCACCTGGTGTCGCCCAGCCGCGAACGAGGCGATCAGCGACTTGTCGGCCAGGATATTGATACGGCGCGTCAGCCCTTCCGACTCCTCCGCGATCAGGCGAATTGCCTTCTGCGTGAAGATATCCGGCCCCTTGTAGCCCGCCGTGCGCATGCGGAACATCAGGTATTCGCCGATATCGGTCTGGCGCAGTGGCGCCAATTCAAAGCCATGGGTAATGCGCTCGCGCAGCTGGCGCATGGACTGCGTGGCGAGCCGCGTATCCAGCTCCGGCTGACCGAACAGCACGATCTGCAGGAGCTTGTGGTGGCCGTGCTCCAGGTTCGACAAGAGCCGCACCTCTTCCAGGCTCTCCTCCGGCATGGCATGCGCTTCGTCGATCAGCACCACCACCTGGCGCCCGGCGGCAAAGCGCTCGATCAGCGCCTCCTGAAGCTCGCGGATCAGCACGGACGAGCGCCCTTCCTGCAAAGGCAGGTGCAAGTCGGCCGCAATCGTCAGCAATATCTCCTCGCGACTCATGCTCGGATTGGCCAGGTAGACGGTGTCGACCTGCTCCGGCAGGCGCTCCATCAATACCCGGCACAGCATGGTCTTGCCGGCCCCAACCTCGCCCGTCACCTTGACCAGGCCTTCGCCGTGCAGCACGGCGTACTGCAAGGCCTCCAGCGTGGCGCCGCGATTGGCGCCCTGATAGAAGAATTCCGTGTGGGGCGTGATGCGAAACGGCGGTTCGGCGAGACCATAGTGCTCTAGATACATGTCTTCTCCCTGTGCCTTCCGCGTCCATTCGTGATCATCATATTAGCCTGCGCCACCTTGCACCTGGCTTAAGCCTTGTCGCGCCGGCTGTCGAGGCGGCTGTACAACGTCGTTCGGTTCACGCCGAGCAGCCGCGCCGCCTGCGTCATATTGCCGTCGGACAAGGCCAAGGCAGCGTCGACATAGGCTTTCTCCCATTGCGCCAGCCAATCATCCAAATGGAAGTCGCCCGCCTCGCGCAATACGTGCATGGCGGCAGTCACACTGGGGCGACCCACTTCGGCCGGCACAGCGTCGGCCGCGGGTAGCGGATCGGCGTCGACGTCGAATTCCGCCACCAGGCCAGCCGCATCGACCATGCCACCCGGGTACTTGGCGAGCAGGCGAATCGCAATATTGCGCAATTCGCGCACATTGCCGGGGAAGGGGTAGCGATTCCAGCGCTGCCGCGCCGCCTCGTCCAAGCGGAAGGGCACCACCGCCAGCTGTTTTGCGTATAGGCCAACAAAGTGTTCGAACAGCAGCCAGCGGTCGTCGCCCAAGTCACGCAGGGGCGGCGTTTCGATGGTGAGCACAGAAAGACGGTGGTACAGATCGACGCGAAATTCGCCCGTGCGCGACAGGCGGCGCAGGTCTCGGTTGGTCGCCGCCACCACGCGCGCCTGGCTCTTGCGCGGCTGCGTCTCGCCCAGGCGCTGGAATTCGCCATTCTCCAGCACACGCAAGAGCTTGGCCTGCACGCCCAGCGGCAGCTCGCCCACCTCATCCAGGAATAGCGTCCCCTCGCCCACCTCTTCGAAGTAACCGGCCCGCGCCGTCGCCGCGCCGGTAAACGCGCCTTTGGCGTGGCCGAACAGCGTCGCCTCGATCAAACTTTCTGTCAAAGCGGCGCAATTCAGCGCCAGATAGGGTTGCGCCGCGCGCGAAGACTGCACGTGCAGCGCACGCGCCACCGCCTCCTTGCCGGAGCCGGACTCACCCACGATCAACACGGGAAAGGGCGAGCCTGCAAACTGGTGCGCCTGCTTGCGCAAGCGCTCCATGGACGGGCTTTGACCGATCAGCCCGGCCACTTCCAGCTGCGGCGCAATGCCTTCGTCCGCACGACGCCAATTCAGCGCACGCGCCAGGGCAGCCTTCAGCGCCTCCGGGCTAGCCGGCTTTTCGACAAAGTCCACAGCCCCCAGGGTGCGGGCATGACGGGCGTTCTGTGGCGAAGTCTGGCCAGACAGGGCCAATATCTTCAGGTCGGGCACCAGCGCCGCCAGCTCGACAATCAGACGGAAACCCTCATCGGGTCGATGCGGATCAGGCGGCAAGCCCAGGTCGACCAGGGCAAGCTGCGGCTTGAACTCAACAGAGGTCGCCAGTGCAATCGCCTCAGGCCGATTGCTGGCCGTACGTATTTGGTACTCGCCCCCCAGCACGAAACCGAGCGTTTCCAGGATGAGTGGATCGTCATCTACCAACAAAAGCCTTGGGCGCGCTGTATCCACGTCTATTAGTACCTACTTATGATTCGTTGGGAGCGGTTCGGGCGGAAGGCAATGCCGCGCACTGCGCCACACGTGGCCCAGACTGGGCACCCTACCGAATCAATCATAAGCAGGCCCTCATATACCGTCGAAATTTCGACAATCGTAACATCAAGGCCCACCCTGCATGCAAGGGCGATAATTGTTGCTGCACTGCAACGTGAACTATTTTTAACAACTGGTGTCGGAGGTAGCCTTGCCGTAAAATCACCGCCCCAATGCCTACGAGCGCCCCTGCCGTGCCCGATTCTCCGCTTGTCGAAGTCGACAACGTCACCTTTGCCTACGATGCCCGCACCATCCTGAAGGGCATTAGCCTTTCGATTCCGCGCGGCAAGGTCGTGGCTATCATGGGCGGCTCGGGTTGCGGCAAAACCACGCTGCTGCGTCTGATCGGCGGGCAGATCAAGCCCTCCCGCGGCGAAGTGCGCGTGGCCGGCAAGGTCGTGAACGAGCTCGAC
Source organism: Burkholderiales bacterium (assembly GCA_019234745.1). Lineage (GTDB taxonomy): Bacteria > Pseudomonadota > Gammaproteobacteria > Burkholderiales > Chitinimonadaceae > JAFAKZ01. The sequence continues at coordinate 3,511 of JAFAKZ010000450.1, read as the reverse complement.
TCCGACGCGCTCTATCTGTTGCGCCGCAAGATGGGCATGCTGTTCCAGTTCGGCGCCCTGTTCACGGATATGTCCGTGTACGAGAACGTCGCCTTTCAGATGCGCGAGCACACGGACTTGCCAGAGTCCATGATCCGCGACCTGGTGCTGATGAAACTCAACGCCGTGGGCCTGCGCGGCGCCGCCCGCCTGATGCCCTCGGAACTCTCGGGCGGCATGGCGCGCCGCGTGGCGCTCGCCCGCGCCATCGCGCTCGACCCCATGCTGATGATGTACGACGAGCCCTTCGCCGGCCTCGACCCCATCTCGTTGGGCGTGATCGGCCAGCTTATCCGCCAGCTCAACGATGCGCTGGGCGCCACCTCCATCCTCGTCACGCACGATGTGATGGAGTCGCTCGCCATCGTCGATTACGTCTATTTCGTCTCGGAAGGTAAGATCGTAGCCCAGGGCACGGCGGACGAGATCCGCGCATCCGAAGAACCCTTCGTACGCCAGTTCGTGGGCGGCCTGCCCGACGGTCCCGTGCCTTTCCAATACCCGGCAGCCCCTTATGCCGAAGACCTCATGGGGGTGAAACGTGTTTGATTGGCTAGCCGGCCGCCTGCGCTTTATCGGCAGCCCCTTCGTCGAAGCCCTCATCAAGCTGGGTTTCGGCACGCGCTTCTTCTTCGCCGTGCTGTTCCAGTCCGGCATGGCGTTGCGCCGCTTCAACCTGATCATCCGCGAGACGTATTACACGGGCGTGTTGTCGCTCGTGATCATCGTCGTGTCGGGTTTGTTCGTCGGTATGGTGCTGTGCCTGCAGGGCTACGACACGCTTACCCGCTACGGCTCGGCGGAAGCCTCCGGCGTGCTGGTGGCACTGAGCCTCTTGCGCGAGCTGGGCCCCGTGGTATCGGGCCTCCTGTTTGCCAGCCGCGCCGGTTCCGCCATCACGGCCGAAATCGGCCTGATGAAGGCCACCGAGCAGCTAGTCGCCATGGAAATGATGGCCGTGAACCCGGTCGCCCGCGTGATCGCACCGCGCTTCTGGGCCGGCGTGCTGTCCATGCCGCTTCTGGCGCTGCTGTTCTCCGCCGTGGGCATCTTTGGCGGCTACCTGGTCGGCGTCGTCTGGCTGGGCCTGGACAAGGGCACCTTCTGGTCGCAGATGCAGGCCCAGGTCGACCTGCACTACGACATCGGCAACGGCATCATCAAGAGTCTGATTTTCGGCGTGGCCGTGAGCACCATCGCCGTGTTCGAGGGCTTCGACGCGCAACCCACCGCCGAAGGCGTGTCGGGCGCTACCACGCGCACCGTCGTCACCTCGTCGCTCGCCATATTGGGTCTGGATTTCATCCTGACCGCCTTCATGCTTAGAGGAACTTGATATGAATCGCCGCATCTACGACTTCTGGGTCGGCCTTTTCGTTACGGTGGGCATGCTGTCCCTCACCTTCCTGGTGCTGCGCGTGAGCAACGCGTCCGAGGCCGCCGCCAAGGCCACCTACCGCGTCACCGCCGCCTTCGACAATATCGGCGGCCTCAAGGTACGCGCACCCGTGAAAAGTGCCGGCGTCGTGGTCGGCCGCGTCTCCGGCATCCGTCTCGACCCCAAGAGCTATCGCGCCATTGTAAGCATCGATATCGAGCAGGGCTTCCAGTTCAGCAAGGATTCGTCGGCCGACATCCTGACCTCCGGCATCCTGGGCGACCAGTATGTGGGTCTTGAGCCCGGCGGGGATGAGGCCAATCTAAAGGACGGCGACAAGATCACCCTAACCTCGTCGGCCATCGTGCTGGAAAAGCTGATCAGTCAGTTCATGTTCAGCAAGGCCGCCGATAATAAGGACAGCGCTGCGGCACCGGCCGCAGCGACGCCCGCCAAGTAATTGAAGAACTGATAGGAATACATCATGCGCAAGCTTCTCCTCTCCTTCCTGCTGCTCGTGGGTGTCGCCGCGACGGCTGACGTACCGGCGCCGGAACAGTTGGTACGCACGACGAGCAGGGAAGTGCTCGACGTCATCAAGAAGGAAAACCTGACCATCGGCGACAAGCGCTTCAAGGACCTGATCGAATCCAAGGCGCTGCCGAACTTCGACTTCACGCGCCTCACTGCATTGGCCGTGGGCAAGTACTGGCGCGAAGCCACGCCGGACCAGCAGGCCGCCCTGACGCGCGAATTCCGCACCCTGTTGGTACGCACCTATTCCGCTGCGCTGACGGCCAACAAGATCGAGAACATCGATGTGAAGCCTGTGAAGATGGCCGACTCCGACACGGACGTGCTGGTGCGTACGGAAGTGCAGACGTCCAGCGGCCAGCCCTTCCCTATCGACTACCACCTGACCAAGATCGGTGGCGCCTGGAAGGTCTATGATGTAGCAGTGGAAGGCGCCAGCCTCGTCACGACCTACCGCACGAACTTCAACCAGACGATCCAGAAGGACGGCATCGATGGCCTGGTGAAGGCGCTGGCCGACCGCAATGCCACGCAGCCGTCCAAGCTGCAAAACTAAGCAAACGGACGAACAGACGCATGACGGCCACCGCCACCGTATCCCTGACCGGTAGCTTCACGCTCGACGCCATCAGGCGCATCCAGCGCGAGGTGAACGGCCGCCTCGATGCCGACGGCGTGACGGTCGACCTGTCTGCCATCACCGAAGTGGACTCGACGGCCGTCAGCCTGCTGCTGCACTGGCGGCGCAAGGCGCGCGAAGGCGGCCGGACGCTGACGCTGCACGCCCCGCCCGCCAGCCTCGTGAGTCTGGCCAAACTCTATGGCGTGGAGGACTTCCTTGCCCTCAGCTGAACCCCGCACATTGATCGAACCCGGCCGCTTGGCGCGCTGGGCTTTGTCCTTGCTTGGCCTGGCCGCGCTCGTGGGCTGCGCCACACCGGCCAACCATTACGACCCGCTCGAACCCGTCAACCGCAAGGTCTACGCCTTCAACACGACCATCGACAAGGCAGTGGCCAAGCCCATTGCCCAGGGCTATGTGGCCATCACGCCGCAACCGGTGCGCCGCAGCGTATCGAACTTCTTCGGCAACCTGGAAGACGTCTATATCGGCGCGTCCGACGTATTGGAAGGCAAGTTCAAGGACGCAGGCGGCGATGCAGGCCGCATACTGGTGAACTCCACCATCGGCATCTTCGGCCTGCTCGATTGGGCCACGCCCATGGGTATGGAGAAGCACAATGCCGACTTCGGCCAGGTGCTGGGCCGCTGGGGCGTGGGTTCCGGCCCCTATATCGTAGCGCCCCTGCTGGGCCCCAAGACGCTACGCGACAGCACGGATTGGCTGGGCACCTACTATATGGACCCGCTGCGTACGCACCTGCACGACACGGCCTGGCGCAACAGCCTGACGGCGCTCAAGTTCGTCGACCTACGGGCCAAGCTGCTCGGCGCAGAAAAGGTGGTGGATGCGGCAAACTTCGGCGACGAATACAGCTTTATCCGCGACAGCTATCTGCAGAAGCGCTACAGCCTGATCTACGACGGCAATCCGCCCAC
>JAFAKZ010000101.1 GCA_019234745.1 Burkholderiales bacterium | reverse complement strand
GCAGGATGCGCCATGGCACGGCCGCTTCCGTCGGATCGAAGTCCTGGTTGGAGAGGGCGATCACGACACGGGCCATGGCTGAGCTTTCTTAGGGCAGGTCGATGGGCGCTTCCGTCGCGCCGCGGGCCGGTATGGTACCCAGGCGCTTCTTGAGCGAGGTTTCACCGTGCTCGAAGGCCTCGGCGTAGTAGATGGAGTTGGCCATCACCTTCTTGATGTAATCGCGCGTTTCCAGGAAGGGGGCCGTCTCAGCATAGATGGCGCCCTCCATGGGGCGGTTGCCGCGCCAGGCTCGCGCACGGCCGGGGCCCGCATTGTAGGCGGCGGTGGCGAGCACCGGTTGCTGGCCCAGGCTGTCCAACACCTGTTTGAGATAGAACGTGCCGAGCTGGATATTCACACCGATCTCGTTGACGGCGCTGGGGTTGTAGCTTACGCCCAGCTTGCGTGCCACCCAGCGCGCTGTGCCGGGCATCAGCTGCATCAGCCCATGTGCGCCGACCGAGGAGTGCGCAACGGTGACGAACCGGCTTTCCTGGCGGATGAGTCCGTAAACCCAGGCCTCGTCCAGTCCCAAGCTACGGGCATAGGACTGCGTGATGTCGCGGTAGGGTGCAAGATAGCGCAGCGTGTTGTCCTGCTGGGCACGCGTGTGTTCGGCCGAATAGATGGCGCGGTCGTACCAGCCGGCTTGACGGGCCAGCTCGGCGGCGGCTAGCAATTGTTCATCGCTGAGCCCACGCATGCCCCAGTTCCATTCGCGTACCGCCTCGGGGCGCCAGTCCAGGTTGTACAGGGCCAGGGCGCGCTGGATGGCCGGCAGGTCGCGCATGGCGCTGAGCTCCACGGCGTTGGCACGGAAGACGGCTGCTGGCGCCTCGACGACCGTGCCCAGTTCCTCCCTTGCCAGCAGGCTGTAGAAGCTCTGGTCGCCCGCGATGGAGGCGAAAAGCTTATTGGCCAGCGTGACGTTGCCGGCCTGGCGCGCGGCGCGGGCGCGCCAATAGGTCCAGGTCGGGTTGGCCTGTTCCTCGGCGCCCATGGCGTCGATGACCTCGGCTACCTTGCCCCAGTCGCCTTGGCGCAAGGCGGCGCGCACATATTCGGCTCGGCCGTCGGCGCCCAATGCGCTCAAGGGCAGGCCGCGCTCGAACCAGCCCAGCGCACGGTCGTCCAGCTTGCGCGTGGCGATCATGGCCAGGCGCGACCAGGCGTACTGGCGGTCGGCCGCCGGCAGCTTGGTGAGCCGCTCGAGCATGGCCGGGCCGTTGTCGAGGTCGCTGTGTGCCGCGTGCAATACGGCGAAGATGGCCAGCTCGCGTCCGCCGCGCGTAGCAAGGTTGAGCTGCGCCGCGCTCTTCTCCGGGCGGGCGGCCACGGCATTGATGCGGCGGGCGTCGATCCCGGCCGGGTTGTCGACATACTGCAGCAGCTGTGCGGCGAATTCCGGGTTGTTGGCGGCGAACACCATGCGGATACGCGTCCAGGCGTCGTCCTGGTTCAGTGCGCCCATATTGAACAAGCTGGCGTATACCGCTGCACACGGCTCCGGCATGCCCTTGTCCACGAGCCACAGCGGCTTGCCCTGCTGCAGCAAGGTTGTGTCGTCGTGCCGCGCGGCCGCCAATTGCAGGCGATAGCACTGCAAATCGCTGCCCGCGTCGACGGTCTGGATCAGCTTGGGCCATTCGCGCTCGAACGTGGTCCACTCGTGGCGCTTGCCGAGCACGCGCAGCCAGTCGGCGCGCAGGCGGTCGGCCAGATAGCTGCCGGCGTAGCGCTCGAGGAACGGGGTGATCTCGCTTTCCGGCTCGCGGTCCAGCTGGCCGGCCAACAGCCAGTAGTGCGGGTACATCTCCAAGGGTGAGTTGTCGATCTTCCCCGCCAGTTGCGCCACCTTGTTGAGATTGCCCGCGTGCGCGGCGTCGTGCGCCGCGTTCAGGTCGTCGGCCAGGCTTGCGTGGGCAGTCGTTATGCCCAGCGCGGCGAGCAGAGAGATCAGGCAGGTAAATCGTGTCATGGCGAGTCGTTTAAGCGGCGTCGATTCAGCTTAACACAGGGCGGCAAGCGTCGTGCGCGGCGTCCCTTGGGCTTTTGTACAATGGTGGGAAGATGTAGCAGGCGATAGTTCATGACAACGCATTTGATCCTGCAAGGTGGCGGTATGGCCGCGCCGCTGGAACTCGATACGCCATCGGGCGGCAAGTTGATCGACCCCGTGCGCGAGCTGGCGCGCGACGGCAAGCTGCCACTGTACTGGCGTTGCGGCCAGGGTACCTGCGGGGCCTGCCTGGTGCGGCTGGAGCATGCGCAGTCCGCACAGGCGCTGCCGCTCGCCCTGGGGGGCAAGGAACGCAATGTCTTGGCGCGTGCGGGCAAGCTGGACGAGGCGCAGCACACGGCGGCGACGCTGCCCGATACGCCCGACTTGCCACGGCTAGCCTGCCATGTGGTACTACGACCGGGCCGCTTGATTGTGCGCTGGGACTAAGTGCCGCCAAATTCAGACGCATCGGTGCTGAGAAGTGGCTTTAATATACGAATTGGAAATATTAAATTCGATTTAAATTCGTTTTATGAATTTAAATTCTGGCCTAGACTCTTCTTTACCCACGCGTTCCCACCTCTTCCGTTCGTCGCATGAATGTCTGAACCATGCGCCTGGAAACACGCTGGCAACAAAGCCCCTGCATGCTAGTGGCGGGCTTCCACTGGATAGACCATGAGGAGTAATCGATATGACGCTACGTCTGGGCGACATCGCCCCTGATTTCACCCAAGAATCCACCGAAGGCCCCATCTCCTTCCACGAATGGGCGGGCAAGCAATGGGTCGTGCTGTTTTCGCACCCGGCCGACTTCACGCCCGTCTGCACCACGGAACTGGGCTTCACGGCCAAGCTGAAGGACCAGTTCGCCAAGCGCAATGCCAAGGCCATTGCCGTCTCCGTCGACCCGCTCGACTCGCATCGCAAGTGGGTGGGCGATATCGAAGAGACGCAGGACGTCCGCCTGAACTTCCCCATCCTGGCCGACCCGGACCGCAAGGTGGCGACGCTGTACGACATGATCCACCCGAATTCGCTGGCGAACCTGACCGTGCGCACCGTGTTCATCATTGATCCGGACAAGAAGATTCGCACGACGCTGACCTATCCGGCGAGCACGGGACGGAACTTCCACGAGATTCTGCGGGTCATTGACTCATTGCAACTGACAGATCACCACAAGGTGGCAACGCCTGCCAATTGGGAGCAGGGCGGCGACGTTGTGATCGTGCCCAGCCTGACGGACGAGGCCGAGATCAAGCAGCGCTTTCCCAAGGGCTACCGTGCCCTGCGCCCCTACCTTCGCCTGACACCGCAACCAGATAAGTAAGGCTGCGATTCGGCGTCCTGAAAGCCCACCTGCCCGGTTCGCCGGGCGGGTCCCCGGAGGACCGATGCATGAATCAGCAAAGGAACGCGTGGCTCGCTGCGCGCCTGGCTAGCTTGTCGCCGCAATGGGTGGCGGGCTTCCCCCTGATCCTGGACGAACGGGGCGTCGTCACCCGGTTCTTCAAATGCGAATTGCGCAGCCAGTTCCGTCATATCGTGGTGGGCGGCGAGCCCATTACGCGGGCCTTGCTGGATGCCCGCGCGCCTAGCGGCGACCGCTTTCCTCCAGACAAGGTGTTTCGCCTCGCAACGGGGGCGGACGGCCTCTTGAAGCTAGACCGCCTGTGTCGGCTGGTCCACACGCTGAATCATTGCATCGTTGCCGAACGACGCGACCCTTTGCTGTTGCAGATCCATCCGCGTCTGTTCGACTATGTCAAGGTCGGCCATGGTCGTGTGTTCGCCAAGATGCTGGCGCATTTCGACCTGAGCCCGACGCAGATCATCCTTGAAGTCAGCGGCAACGCACCGGTAGCCGCCATCGACTGCTATCGCAGCGAGGGCTTTAGCATGCAGCACGTGCAGGAGTCCGTTGCCGCCTGAGTTTCGGCCAGCCAAGTCGGCGCCTAGCGACTACAGTTAAGGTGCCCTGGCGCGGCTCGCAATGCGGGATCGTGTAGAGGCTCCTAGTGGAGAGCTATCCGTGCGCATGCTGATCATCGGCCTATTGCTGGCTTGCACTACCGCCGCAACGGCAGCCGCGACCGCATGGAAGACAATCACCCTGTGCTCCGAGGATCAGGACAACTACCCCTGGATCATGCAGCGCCGTCCCAGCTACATCAGCGTGATGCTGGAGATGATGGCGCCGCGTCTTGGTGTGCGGATCGAACTGGTCGCCAAGCCGTGGAAGCGTTGCTTGCAGGAAATGCAGCTGGGCGTGGTGGACGGCGTGGTCAACTCCAGCTTCCTGCCCGAGCGGGTGCCCATGGGTGTCTACCCCATGCGCGACGGCCAGCCCGACGCCCGCCGGCGCATGCTCACAAATGGCTATTCCCTGTATAAGGTTCGTGGCAGCCCGGTAGATTGGGACGGGAAGCACCTGACAGGGCTGGACGGCATCGTGGGCGCGCAGACGAGTTTTTCCATCGTCGACCAATTGCGCGCCATGAAGGTGAAAGTGGACGACTCCAGCAAGAGCGGGAGTGACGTGCTGCGCAATCTGGTGCTGGGCACCTTTGCCGCAGCCGCTCTGCCGACTGTCAACGCAGACCGCCTGATCGCCGACAACCCGAACTTCCGCGCCGAGGTGGAAAAACTGCCCACGCCGCTGGTGGAGAAGCACTACTACCTGATGCTCTCGAGGCAGCTCGTCACGGCGCAGCCGCAACTGGCCGAGCGGGTGTGGAACGAAGTGGAGCAGGTGCGTGAGATGCCGGAATTCGGCCGACGTGTTGCCCAGGTGCTGGGCGGGGAATGACGTTCGACGCCACCATTGCATGGGCCAGGGCGCTTCTGATTAAGTACCCGCGATTCCGGATACTTAGTCAGAGGCTCCCTAGGGGCAAAACAAAAAGGGGCATGCGGATTCCTCCTCCTCTGCCCCGTGTGCGCCTGCAAATGTATAGGTATGGCATCGCGCCTACCCGAGGCGGGCGCGATGCCCAAACTATCAAACGAATTCCGCTATATTTGACGCATGTCCGTGCGACTATCGCCGCACGCGCAAAGAACGCTATTCCACCGTACCGCCGAAGATACGTTACTGCGACCCACGACGGCCTTCGCCGCTTGCGAATCGCAGTGAAGAATCCTTTCCTCCCCGCTATACCCTGAACGTCGTTGTTCTTCGTCGCTCAGATCAAATGTTAGGGAAACTCTGTACGGCTATCATCACCCATTTGGGGGAATTTGTGAGTTTTGTGCTACTTTGTTGCGAGCATGGCGAAAAGATATGACCTTGGTATTTTTGCCAAAAGAAAAAGGCGGAGCCGGAGCTCCGCCTTTTTTGAGACTGCCGCACGCACCGATTAGGGGCGCAGGGCTTCCACTTCCACGGTGATCTTCACCTCGTCGCCGACGTAGGGCACATAGGCCTTCATGCCCCAGTCGCTGCGCTGGATGGTCGTCGTCACTTCGGCGCCACAGTCGAACTTCTTGTCCACGCCGCGCACGTCGCACTTGTTGAAGGCGATGTTCAGCGTGATGGGCTTGGTTACGCCCAGCATGGTCAGCGTGCCTTCAGCCTTCACTGGCTTGTCGCCGTCGAAGGTGAACTTGTCGGCCTTCACTTCCACGGTGGGGAACTGAGCCACGTTGAAGAACTCCGGCTTCTGCAGGTGTTCGTTCAAGCCGTCGACACCCGTTTCTACCGATGCTGCCTTGATCACGGCGCTGAGCTTGGCCGTCTTGGCGTCACGGTCTAATTCCAGTGTGCCCGTCGTGTCCTTGAAGAAGCCGCGCATGGTCGAAAAACCGAGGTGGTTGACGGCGAATTCCGGCTTCGTGTGGTGCGAGTCGAGCACGAGCTTTTCCGGAGCAGCGGCCGCGAAGGCGGACAAGCCGGCGGCCAACAGGGTAGCGAGGATGCGGGTTTGCATGGGTGGTATCTCCCTAAGGGTACGAGTGTATTGATTGGCCGCCCCGTGTCGGCGGGGCGGCAGGTCGGTTGATGCTTACTTTGGAACGAACAGCTTGAATTTCACCTGGACGGCATCGGCTACCGAGCCGACGTCGGCCCACTCGCCCGTGCCGATCTTCCACCCGAGGCGCGACAGGGGGAAGGCACCTTCCAGCCACTGGCCGCTGCCGTCTGGCCGTGCCGTAAAGGGGATGCTGATGGGGGCGCTACGGCCTTTGAGCGAGAACTGGCCCGTCACCTGGTACTTGCCGCCGCCCAACGCCTTGAACTGCGTGGCCGTGAAGCTGGCTTTGGGGAAGTGGGCGACGTCGAAGAACTCGGCCGAGACAAGCGCCTGGTTCGCATCGCTGCTGCCCGCGTCCGCGCCGCCCAAGTCAACGGTGAGACTGGCCTTGCCGGCTTCCGGTTTGGCGGCATCGAAACTCACGTCACCGGCCAGCTTCTTGAACTGGCCTTCCACCGGTACGTTCATCTGCGTGAAGACGAACTTCACGGAACTCTTGGCTGGGTCGAGCGGCGTGGCCTGGGCACTCAAGCCCAGGGCGGCGATTGTTGCGAAGGCGAGGAGGCTTTTCTGCATGGTTCGTTCCTTAGGCTGTGATCTGTTTACAGCATCCGCTTGAGTACATTGTCGCGATCGATAAAGTGATGCTTGATGGCCGCCGCCGCGTGTAGCAGGGCAACGATGATCAGCGTCCAGGCAGCGGCCTCGTGTACGGGGCCGATCATATCGGCCAGTGCCTTGTCCTTGGCGACCAGATTGGGCAGGTGCACCACGCTGAACCAGACGATGGGGAAGCCTAAAGCGGAGGAATACAACCAGCCGCCGATGGGCACGGCAATCATCAGGATGTAGAGCAGGCCGTGGCCGCCGTGGGCGATACGTTTTTCCCAGCTTGCCATATGGTCCGGCAGTTCCGGCGGGCGGTGCGTCAGGCGCCACAGCACGCGCAGGATGACAAGACCCAGGACCGTGATGCCGGCCCACTTGTGATAGTTGATCAGCAGGAACTTGGTGTGCAGGGGCTTGCCGTCGATGGAGAGGGCAATGAAGAAGGCGGTCAGGATGGCCAGCGCCGTCAGCCAATGCAGGATGCGGGCGGGCAGGGTGTATTTTTCCGAGCGGTTCATATTCGTCGTCGCTTGTTTTGAGCTGGGTCAAAGTGTATCTACTGCGATTGGTCGCCATTATTCGCCGGAGGCAAGCGCACTGGATAGCGGAGCTTTTTCACACGCTCATTCAGTAAAAATGAATGAACCTGGTACCAATGTATCGGAACGGCGCTCGCCGCCAAGCGGGGGCTATGGGTTAAAATAGCTCTTTTATTGCATTGTCGGCACGATAGTTCCTTCATCATGATCATTGGTATCGATCTTGGCACCACCAACAGCCTGGTTGCCGTCTGGCGCGACGGCCAGCCGGTGATGATCCCGAATGCCTTGGGCCATATGCTCACGCCTTCTGTTGTCGGCCTGGATGACAACGGCGAGGTGCTGGTGGGCCTGGCGGCGCGCGAGCGTCTGATCACCCACCCGCAGCTTACGACCTCCGTATTCAAGCGCTATATGGGTTCAGATCGACAGACCCACCTGGGCAGCCAATCGTTCCGCCCGGAGGAGCTTTCCGCCCTCGTGCTGAAATCGCTCAAGGCCGATGCCGAGCGCTTCCTGGGCGAGCCGGTGACGGAAGCGGTGATCACCGTGCCCGCCTATTTCAGCGATGCGCAGCGCAAGGCGACCAAGATCGCGGGCCAATTGGCCGGCCTCACGGTGGAGCGCCTGGTGAACGAGCCCACGGCGGCAGCGCTCGCCTACGGCCTGCACCAAAGCGAGCCGGAAAGCCGCTTCCTGGTGTTCGACTTGGGCGGTGGCACCTTCGATATCTCCATCCTGGAATTGTTCGACGGCGTGATGGAAGTCCGCGCCTCGGCCGGCGATAACTTCCTCGGCGGCGAGGATTTCACGGAGCTGCTGATCGACGGCTTCGTCGAGGAAGTGGGCAAGCACAAGGGCCTTGGCGACAAGCAGGCCTCGCCCGCGCTATACCAGGCGCTGCGCAAGCAGGCCGAGCAGGCAAAGCGCGCGCTCACCGGCAGCGACGGTGCGGCCATGGAAGTCCAGTACCAGGGCGAAACGCTGCGCTGGGACATCACGGATGCGGACTTCCAGAAGCGCGTGGAGCCGCTGCTCAAGCGCTTGCGCGAGCCCATAGAGCGGGCTCTGCGCGATGCGCGGCTCAAGGCCATCGACCTGGACCAGATCGTGCTGGCCGGTGGTGCTACGCGTAAGTCTGTCGTGCGCAAGCTGGTAGCGAAGCTATTCGGCCGCATGCCTGCCATGAACCTGAATCCGGACGAGGTCGTCGCGCGCGGCGCGGCGGTCATGGCGGGCCTGAAGGCGCGCGACGTGGCGCTGAACGAAATCGTGATGACGGATGTCTGCCCTTATACGCTGGGGGTGGAGGTAAGCGAGCAGGTGTCGCCGGGCCGCTTCCAGCCGGGCTTCTTTCTGCCCATCATCGAACGCAATTCCGTGGTGCCCGTATCGCGCGAGCAGACGGTGAACACGGTGGTGGACAACCAGACGGCCCTACATGTGAACATTTTCCAGGGCGAGAGCCGCCTGGTGAAGGACAATATTTTCCTGGGCGAAATTACCATCCCCGTGCCGCCGCGCCCGGCCGGCCAGGTCAGCGTCACCATCCGCTTTACCTACGACGTGAACGGCTTGCTGGAAGCGGAAATGACGGTGGACGAAACGGGTCAGAAGCATCGCCTCGTCATCGAAGAAAACCCTGGCGTGCTGACGCAGGTGCAGATCGAGGAAAAACTCGCGGCGCTCGCGAAGCTGAAGATTCATCCGCGCGAACTGCTGCCCAATGCGACCTTGCTGGCCCGCGCAGACCGCCTGTACCAGCAGATGCTGGGCGAGGAACGGCAGTGGGTGGCGCAGGAGGCGGCGCGCTTCCAGGCCTTGCTCGAGGGTCAGGACGAGGCCGTGATCGAGCCCGCGCGTGCGGAACTCAAGGCCTTCCTGGATCAGATAGAAGGCGAGAGCTGGCTGTAAGCTGGTCCGGACAAAGATGAGCAAACAAGAATGCTGGCAAATCCTCGGCATCGCCCCCACGCCAGAAGAACGTGATGTCAAGCGCGCCTACGCCAAGCTGATCAAGACGACGCGGCCGGAGGATGACCCCGAGGCGTTTCAGCGTCTGCGCAACGCATTCGAGGATGCCTTGTGGGCGGCCGACGAACTGCGTCGTGCACCGCCCCCGCCCGAGGCCATCGATGCGACGCGTGCAGGACGCGAGGTGGAAATCGAAGCGATGCTACGGCCGCACGTGGAGCGCCTGGCAGAGCTCAACGAGCAGGGCACGCGCGACGAGGCGATGGCGGCGCTAGAGGCCATGCTGGACCAGTTTGCCTTGCGCGACCCGGCGACGCGCGACCCGCTCGTCTGGCAGTTGTTCGAGGACGGCATGCTCTGGGTGTGCTGCGATATCTCGGCCAACCACGACGACTTCCTGCGCGTGGCCGTTGAGATGTTCGGCTGGACGCAGCCCGGCCATTGGCTGGGAGAGCGCGACCCCAAAACGGTGGAGTGGCTGCGCCTGCGCTTGCGCGAGGCGGAGGCTTTGGAAGCGGTCGACCAGGTGCTCGACCTGGCCGAGCAGGGGGACGAGCGCGAGGCCAGCGCCATGTTGCGCCGCCTGGTGGACGACGACCTGCTCGTCAACGTCGACGTGCGCCATCTGTTCGAAGCGGAATTGATGGTCGGCATGTCGGAATTCGAGCCCGTGCCGATGCATTTGAGCGAATCCGCTTTTGCCCTTTTTGGTTGGAAACGGGACCATCGCCATCTGGAGGAATACCATCCGGATGCCTGGCGCGAATATCAAATGCGATTGGCCCGTTTAGGCGCCAATTGGTGATCGGCAGCAATACATTCGCCATCGCTAATATATTTTGCATGCCACCCATCACCGTGTGATGGGGCGTTTTATTATTCTGCTCAACCGTTCCAGTCTGCAGTCAATGCACCCTAATTGCAGCGGTATCTGTTGTAAATCTGCATTAAGCGACCACGTCGCGATCGCCTGATTCGATTTTGCTACCTGGCCCGCTGGGCTATGCAGTTTATCGGCCAAGGTAGCTAGCCGACCAAGGCTGTGCAATTGTGACAACCATATGATGCCGGCACATTGTCACGTACGGCGGGGCACGGAGCGAGCCGCGCGCGGATAGGGCATGTCTATCGTATGGGCTGTGCCGTCTCGGCATTCCATGAAATCAGCGATTTAGCGCTAGCCGATTGCTTTGCCTTTGCGTGCAATACATCGTTCCAGTAAAGCCGTGCACTAGGGTATTTCAGGATAGGGCGCAGGCGGCATTTCCCGATACGCTGAGCCGGGTAAATGAATTTGGAACCGATGTGGATCGCCTCCCGACGCAATTGGCCAGTCAATTTTCACGCGTAAAATCCGCTTCTGTACTGGCGTTGCGGCCAATCCCCATCTAATCTTCGTACAACTCGAATAGTGTCGTGCATGCGCGCGTGCGCGCCGTCAGCATTGGGCAGGGAGTGAGAATGAAAAAAGGCTTCTGGAAAACCGACTGGTTTGTCGGCTTGGT
>JAFAKZ010000509.1 GCA_019234745.1 Burkholderiales bacterium | reverse complement strand
TAGTCCTCTTTTTTCAGGAAACGTGCGTCGACCGGCTTCACCAGCGCGTTGCAGATCAAACCAACGATGAGTAGCGCGGCCATCACGAACATCGTCGTGTTATAGGCACTGGCCTTGGGCACGCCGGCCTTGATCTGGTATTCGCGCATATAGTTCACGATCACTGGACCCAGCACGCCGGCCACCGACCATGCCGTCAGCAGGCGGCCGTGGATAGCACCGACGAAACGCGTACCGAACAGATCAGACAGGTAGGCTGGGATCGTCGCGAAGCCGCCGCCGTACATCGACAGGATGACGGCATAAAGCGCGATGAAGACGACCTTGTCCTGCACGCCGACGAGCGGCACCAGGGCATAGAGGATGGCGCCGAGCAGGAAGAAGATCAGATAGGTCGGCTTGCGGCCGAGCTTGTCGGAAGTGCTGGACCAGAAGAAGCGGCCACCCATATTGAAAATGGACAAGAGGCCCACAAAACCAGCGGCGGCACCGGCTGTAACCAGGCCCTTGAACACTTCCTGGATCATCAGCGAGGCCTGGCCCAACACGCCAATGCCGGCCGTAACGTTCATGCACAGCACGACCCACAGCAGCCAGAACTGCGGCGTGCGGTGCACGTCGTCCACATGCACATAGCTTTCACTGGCGATATGGTCGCTGGCCGTCTTGGGCGTATAGCCCTCGGGCAGCCAATGCTCGGGTGGCACGCGCACCGAGAAGGCGCCGACCAGCATGGCGACTGTGTACAGCGCCCCCATGGTGATGAACGTCTCCATAATGCCGGCGCCGCTGGCTGACTTGAAATGGTCCATCAGGTTCACAGCGAGCGGAGCGCCGATCAGCGCACCGCCACCGAAGCCCATGATGGCCATGCCGGTCGCCATGCCACGGCGGTCCGGGAACCACTTGATCAGCGTGGACACGGGCGAGATATAGCCCAGGCCGAGGCCAATGCCCCCCAAGACGCCATAGCCCAGGAACAGGAGCCACAGCTGGTGCAGATAGAGGCCGAGTGCGGATACCATGAAGCCGCCACCGAAGCACAGCGCGGCTGTGAACATGGCCATGCGCGGGCCGACGCGTTCCAGCCATTTGCCGCCGATGGCGGCTGAGAGGCCAAGTGCCGCAATAGCGAGAGAGAAGATCCAGCCCAGGTCGGGAATCGCCCAACCGTACGCCTTGTTGAGTGGCGCATTGAATACTGAGAAGGCGTAGGCCTGGCCGATCGAGAGGTGAATGGCCAGGGCGGCTGGTGGAATCAGCCAACGGTTGAAGCCGGACGCGGCCGTGCTGTGGCGCTTGTCCAGCGCTGCCAGGAGACTCATAGGTTTTCCTTATTCTACGCGGTCGGTGTAAACGATTTCACGCTAAGGATATGGCGGTGCATCGCACATATCCGTGGCTGAGCTATCGGCTGGGGTGACACATCTTATTTTTCGCCCGATTTGCACGGCGCTTGATCTGCATCAAGGCGTCAAGGGGCGAGCTGGGGATAACCCATTTGGGGGATTTTCAAGAAGACGGGCTGAACTGGCAAGCAGTCTCTGCATGGGCTACACGTCCGATTGCGCCATGCGCTGATTGTGTTGCGCATAATCAGGGACTTGCCTGTTGTAATCCGTCGCCATCCAGGGCGAGGAGATCAGGAAGTCGGCCGTCGCAAGATTGCATGCCATGGGAATATTCCACACGACGGCCATCCGCAGCAGCGCTTTCACGTCCGGGTCGTGCGGCTGAGGTTCCAGCGGGTCCCAGAAGAAGATCAGACAGTCGACGCGCTGGTCGACGATGGCAGCGCCGATCTGCTGGTCACCGCCCAGTGGACCGCTCTGAAAGCGCTCTATCTGGATGCCCAGTTCCCGCTCCAGCATGGCGCCTGTGGTACCGGTGGCAGACAGCTGGTGCGCAAGCAGCGCACCGCGATTCGCCTTCGCCCAGTTCAGCAGGTCGGCCTTCTTATTGTCGTGCGCCACCAGGGCGAGATGTTTACGGGCGGCGAGGGGCTGGGAGCGTAGCGGCGCAGGCGTCATAAGCATTGGCGCTATGATTAGCGCAAAATGTTATAAGTCGATGATTAGCAAGGAAGAATGGTTGTTGCGCCGGTGCAGCAGTTTTGTGCTGAAATGTTAGGGAAATCCCCAATTTACAAACGGCACTTGAAAAATTTGCAAATGTTGCGCACTATGCGAACCAGTTTACAAATGATTGATGCGCTTGGGAATGTGACGTAAACGGTAGTGGAGGCAGATCGTACACTTTGTGTGATCGGGCGTCGCGCCGCTTACGGAGTGGAATGGGTAGAGGGCGAGGATTCTTTATGCCATGGCGTTGGCGCCGTGGCAAGTGCGAAGGTATCACCACAGACTTGGCGTGATGTGCGTTGGTCGCCGAGGTTTCTATGTGAGTAGGAACTCGGGGCGGTAGCGTTGAAGCCCAGAGTAGTGAGGCCAGGGAGCTGGTGGAACTTGGCCTTGCGAAGCTGCGTTACGTGTGAATCTTGAATTCCATAGCGAGTGGCCCGTCAAGGCGAGGCCGCCGGCGTGGCGTGGTGGTAGGTGCAGCAAAAATACAAAGTAGAAACACGGGCGAAGTAGACCTAACGCGTCAAAGCGACACGCGATTCGTGCAACAGGCGTGTGCGTAGCGGACTGTCTCTTTGCGCGAGCAGCAAAGATGATCTCCTGTAGTCGTAGCAGTGAAGGAAAAGGCGCTATCTGAAGAGATAGCGCCTTTTTCTTTTATGCGTTTCGGCAAGCGAAGCCAATCACTTGGATCGGCTCTGCATTGATTTACCGCTTGCTACGCACCCAGTCGGCCACGCCAGCCAATGCGGCGGGTAGGGCGGCCGGGTTGGTGCCGCCGGCCATCGCCATATCGGGGCGGCCGCCGCCCTTGCCGCCTACCTGCAGGGCGACGAAGTTGACCAATTCGCCCGCCTTGATGGAGGACGTCAGGTCGGCCGTCACGCCGGCCGCCAGTGAAACCTTGCCCTCGGCGACGGATGCTAGCACGATGGCGGCGCTGCCCAGCTTGTCCTTGAGCTTGTCCATGGTTTCGCGCAGCGCATTGGCGTCGGCGCCTTCCAGCGTCGTGGCCAGCACCTTCACGCCGCTCACGTCCACGGCCTGGTCGGCTAGGCTGTCGCCTGCGCTGGCCGCGAGCTTGCCCTTGAGCTTGGCGAGTTCCTTTTCCAGTGCCTTGACGTGGTCCTGTATCTTTTCGAGCTTGTTCACCAGCTCGCCCGGCTGGGCCTGTACCAAGGCGCCGGCCGTCTTCAGCTCGCGTTCCGCGTCCTGCACCCAGGCAACGGCGCCTTCGCCCGTGACAGCCTCGATGCGGCGGATACCGGCAGCTACGCCGCCTTCGGCCACGATCTTGAAGAAGCCGATATCACCCGTGCGGTGCACGTGCGTGCCGCCACACAGTTCCGTGGAGAATTCGCCCATCTTCAAGACGCGCACTTCGTCGCCGTACTTCTCGCCGAACAGCGCCATGGCGCCGGCGCGGATGGCGTCCTCATGCTTCATGATGGTCGCGGACACATCGTAGTTCTGCGCGATCACATGGTTGACGATGGCCTCGATCTTGGCCAGCTCCTCAGAAGTCACCTGCTGCGGATGCGAGAAGTCGAAGCGCGTGCGCTCGTTGTTCACCAGCGAACCCTTCTGCGCCACGTGCGTGCCCAGCACTTCGCGCAGTGCCGAGTGCAGCA
>JAFAKZ010000320.1 GCA_019234745.1 Burkholderiales bacterium | reverse complement strand
GTGCCGCAACCAGCGCAATGGCACCCGGAGATCGACACGGGCGACCACGTGATGCGCGTGGTGGACTACGCCGCCGCGCAAGGCTGGCCGCTGGATACGCGCTTTGCCGCCCTTTGCCATGACCTGGGCAAGGGCGTGACGCCGCGCGAGGAATGGCCCAGCCACCGCGAGCACGAAGCGCGCGGTGTGCCGCTGATCGAAGCCGTGAGCGAGCGTCTGCGTGTCCCCACGGAATGCCGCGACCTGGCCGTGATGGCGAGCCGTGAACACCTGCTGGTGCACAAGGCGGCAGAGCTGCGCCCTGCCACCATCATGGACATGCTCAGCCGCTGCGACGCGCTGCGCAAGCCGGAGCGCTTCGACCGCTTCCTCGACGCCTGCCTGGCCGACGCACGCGGCCGCCTGGGGCTGGAAGCCACGCCCTACCCGCAGGCCGACTTGCTGCGCCGTTGCCGTGATGCGGCTCGTGCAGTGGATGCCGGAGCCATCGCAGCAGCCACTGAGGACAAGGCTCTCATTGCCGACAATGTGCGCCGTGCGCGCATCGAAGCCGTGCGCGCCGTCGTCAAACTCGATTAAGCTTACGCACGAACAATAAACGGAGCACCCATGCGCACCTTGTTTCTCTGGCTCATCAACGCCGTCAGCCTATTGCTGGTTACGCACCTTGTGCCGGGCATTGCGCTGAACGGCCTTGGCAACGCACTGGTCGTTGCCCTGGCGCTCGGCCTCGTCAACACCTTCATTCGCCCGGTGCTGCTGATTCTGACGCTGCCCGTGAACGTCCTCACGCTGGGTCTGTTCACTCTTGTGATCAATGGCTTTAGCTTCTGGCTCGTGTCGGGACTGGTTCACGCCTTCTACGTGCGCAGTTTTTTCAGCGCGATCATCGGGGCCGTGGTGTACAGCATCATCTCGTGGCTGGCGGCTTCGATACTGTTGGAAGACGGCCGTCGACGCTAATGTGTAGGACGGTTTGGTTTCGTCAACCCACTACCCAGCCTACGCGTCGCCTGCGTGGAAACAAGGGCTTGTGAGATCCGAAATGCCTGCGCGTTGAACGAAGCGCGGTGAGCCCAGTCCGCTGAAAAATGCAAAAGCCCCGGCCGATTCGTCCGGGGCTTTCGTTTGACGCTGCGAGTGCGCTTACTTGCTTGCGTCCGCCACGCATTTCTTCATAAAGGAGTTCTTCGCGGCACCTGCCAGCGGCTTGCCGTTCTTGCCCACGGCTTTGCCTTCGCAGTCCGTCGTCGCGGCGGCCTTCTTGCTGTCCGCTTCGCACTTCTTGATCGAAGACGCCTTGGCGGCACCTGCCAAGGGCTTGCCAGCCTTGCTCACGGCCTTGGCTTCACAGTCGGAAGCGGCTGCGGGCGCATCGGCGGCGTAAGCGACCTGGCTTGCAGCCAGCGCCAGCAGGGCGCCTACGAGAACAGCAAAACGTTTGCTCATGCTTCTCTCCTCAATCAACAGACATGAAAAAGGCGGGCCGCAGCCCGCCAGGAAATCCCTTACTCACCGATCACGCAGTCGACGTAGTACTCGCCGCGCTCTTCGTCCTTGACCAAGCCGTGAATGTCGGTCTCGAAGCCGGGGAAGCGCTCGTTGAAGGCGCGGGCGAACTTGAGGTAGTCGACGATCGTCTTGTTGAATTGCTCGCCCGGGATAAGCAGCGGAATGCCGGGCGGGTAGGGCGTGAGCAGGATGGCCGTGATGCGGCCTTCGAGCTGGTCGAGCGGCACGCGTTCGATCTCGCGGTGGGCCATCTTGGAGAAGGCCTTGGAGGGCTTCAGCGCCGGCACCATATTGCTTAGGTACATCTCGGTCGTGAGGCGCGCCACGTCGTTCTCGCGGTAGACCTCGTGGATCTGCTGGCACAGGTCGCGCAGGCCCACGCGCTCGTAGCGCGGGTGGCGGGCGACGAACTCGGGCAGCACGCGCCACAGCGGCTGGTTGCGGTCGTAGTCGTCCTTGAACTGCTGCAGCGTCGTGACCATGGTGTTCCAACGGCCCTTGGTGATGCCGATGGTGAACATGATGAAGAAGGAGTAGAGCCCGGTCTTCTCGACGATGATGCCGTGCTCGGCCAGGTACTTGGTGACGATGCCGGCCGGGATGCCGCTGGTATCGAATTCGCCGTCCACATTCAGGCCCGGGGTGATGACGGTGGCCTTGATCGGGTCGAGCATATTGAAGCCATCGGCCAGGCCGCCGAAGCCGTGCCAGTGGTCGTTGGCCTTGAGCACCCAGTCTTCGCGCTCGCCTATGCCTTCATCGGCCAGGTAGTCCGGGCCCCAGACCTGGAACCACCAGCTTTCGCCGTATTCCTCATCCACCTTGCGCATGGCGCGGCGGAAGTCGAGCGCCTCGGCGATGGACTCTTCCACCAGGGCCGTGCCGCCCGGTGCTTCCATCATGGCCGCCGCCACGTCGCAGCTGGCGATGATGGCGTACTGCGGCGAAGTGGACGTGTGCATCAAATACGCTTCGTTGAAGCGGTGGCGGTCCAGCTGGCGGTTTTCCGATTCCTGCACCAGGATCTGCGACGCCTGCGACAGGCCGGCCAAGAGCTTGTGCGTGGACTGCGTGGCGAACACCAGCGTGTCGTTGTGCGGGCGCTTGCCGCCGATGGCGTGCATGTCCACGTAGAAGTCGTGGAAGGCGGCGTGCGGCAGCCAGGCCTCGTCGAAGTGCAGGGTGTCGATGGTGTCGCCCAGCAAGTCCTTGATCATCTCCACGTTGTACAGCACGCCGTCGTAGGTGGACTGCGTGATGGTGAGGATGCGAGGCTTGTGGCCGGGGCGCTTGGCGAGCGCTTCACGGGCGAAGGGGTTGGCCTCGATCTTCTTGGCAATGGTCTCCGGCTTGAACTCGTCCAGCGGGATGGGGCCGATGATGCCGTAGTGGTTGCGCGTGGGCATCAGGAATACGGGGATGGCGCCGCACATCATGATCGAGTGCAGGATGGACTTATGGCAGTTGCGGTCCACCACCACGATATCGCCCGGCGCCACGGTGGCATGCCACACCATCTTGTTGCTGGTGGAGGTGCCGTTGGTGACGAAGAAGCAGTGGTCGGCGCCGAAGATGCGCGCGGCATTGCGTTCGCTGGCGGCGACGGGGCC
>JAFAKZ010000015.1 GCA_019234745.1 Burkholderiales bacterium | reverse complement strand
GCCGTGTCGTTCACCACCTTGAGGAAGGGGACGATGCCTTGCGACTTGCCGTTGGTGCCCTTGATGTGCGAGCCGAGCGCACGCACCGGGGTCCAGTCGTTGCCCAGGCCGCCGGCGAACTTCGACAGCAGGGCGTTTTCCTTGAGGCCTTCATAGATGCCGTCGAGGTCGTCCGCAATGGTCGTCAGGTAGCAGGACGAGAGCTGGCTGCGCAGGCTGCCGGAGTTGAACAGCGTGGGCGTCGAGGACATGAAGTCGAAGGTCGACAGCACGTTGTAGAACTCGATGGCGCGCGCTTCGCGGTCGATTTCACGCAGCGCCAGGCCCATGGCCACGCGCATGAAGAAGGCTTGCGGCAGCTCGATGCGATGGCCGTGGATGTGCAGGAAGTAGCGGTCGAACAGCGTCTGCAGGCCGAGGTAGTCGAACTGGTAATCGCGCTCGTGCTTAAGCGCAGCGCCCAGCTTGGCGAGGTCGAACTGGGCCAGTTCCGGGTCCAGCAGTTCGGCGTCGATACCCTGCTTGATAAAGCGCGGGAAGTAGTCCGCATAGCGGGCTTCCATCTCTTCGTGCGTCACTTCCTCTTCCAGCACTTCGCGGCGCAGGCTATGCAACAACAGGCGGGCCGTCACGCGGCTATAGGCCGGTTCCTTTTCGATCAGCTGGCGGGC
The DNA here is from genome assembly GCA_019234745.1 of Burkholderiales bacterium. Classification (GTDB taxonomy): domain Bacteria; phylum Pseudomonadota; class Gammaproteobacteria; order Burkholderiales; family Chitinimonadaceae; genus JAFAKZ01. The sequence goes on along the minus strand of JAFAKZ010000015.1, from coordinate 3,688 downwards.
GCTCAGGATGGCGGACTTGCGCACTTCCTCGGCCGGCACGCCGTCGTACAGATTCTTCAGCGTTTCTTCGATGATATGGCGCGCGTCCGTCACGCTTTCCAGGCCCGAGCAGGCGGACTTCACCAGGGCTTCCAGGCGGGACACGTCGAGCGGCTTCATCACGCCCGCGTCGTTGATCTGGATGCCGGCAATAGAAGCGTGGTCGGATTCACCCTTGGCCGCGCGTTCCTGCGAACGCCGCTCGCGGTACAGCACGTAGGCACGGGCCACGTCGTGCTCGCCCGAGCGCATCAGCGAGAGTTCGACCTGGTCCTGGATGTCTTCGATATGGATGGCGCCGCCTTCGGGCTTGCGGCGCATCAGGGCACTCACCACCGCCTGCGTCAACCGCTCCACCGTCTCTCGCACCGACGCCGACTGTGCAGCCTGTCCGCCGTGAACGGCCAGGAATGCCTTGGTCATGGCTACCGAGATCTTCATTGGCTCGAACGGCACGACGGCGCCGTTACGACGGATGATCTTGTACTCGGCAACCGCGCTTGCGCTAGCCGCACCACTGCTGGCTTCGGGGGCGAAGGCCGGGCGCTGGCTGCTGACGGTTTCGGAGGTGGTGTACATGCGGATAATTCCCCTTATTGATGTTGATTCGACTACGCCAGGTCCGCTAAGTGCCGACCTGCGTCTTGGGTATTGCGGCGGTCACGGATCCCATGACCGTCTGTCCTGCGACCTGTGGATAACAGGTCAAAAATCGCTATCCCGGCGCCGTCCCGGCGTCGCCATCACACTGCAAATGCTTGAGCGCACACGAGAAAAATGCAGCTGTGGAAACTCCACGGCGGGGTGTGCATAAAGTTGTGAAGAATTTGTGAAGAAACACAAGATATAGTGTTCTACAGGTGGAATCACTACTAATTCTAGTGTTGTCGCTCGACGAGAGCAATCATCTTTTTGGGGGAAAGGGGCAAGTATTGCGATAACGCGACAGCCCATTCCGGCCCGCTGGGCGAGCCTTGCCGGCGGCCGTTTCGGGCTAAGGTTTTGATACTTAAGCGGGGAACCATATGGCGCCAGCGAGCGATGGAATCGTAGCGACGGTCAGTGTGGGGAATGCTGCGCGAACCCGCCCTACCACGTGGGCATTGCTCGCCTCGGCCGCCCGAGGTCGAATCAAGGGCCATCATCCGAAACGGTTTGACCATCAATCCTATGGCGTTACCGGCTCGCTGCTCATTGCGCAAACCCCCACGCACACTTCGATGCGTTGAAGGCTGCGCACCGCTTGACCGTGGCGCATGGCGGGCGTGAAGGTCGCTGCTTGGAATTGCTTCCTCAGGTCTTCTGCCACCTCGTCGGGCACGCTGCTGTGTTCGATCTCCACCTGGTCCACTGTGCCGCGCTCGTTGATGTAGACGTTCAGCACGGTCGTGCCATTCACATTCAACCGGCTGGACAGTGTCGGGTCGTACAGCTGAAAGCTGGCATCAGCCTGCGCCACGAGGTCGAGCGCCGAGCTGGGCCAATACAGGGCGCGTACGTCGACCGCCGCATCGTTGCTGGCTGCCGAGCCTGCCTGATCAGACGCTGTGTCAGGAGCCGCAGCAGGGCTTGGTAAGTTCCCCGGCGGCGAAGGTGGAGGTTCGCTCTGTACAGGCGCGGGCTGCGTAGGTTGGACTGCCTCCAGCCTGGTCAACTGAGCCACCGCGCTCACCCGCATCCGCATCCGCATCCGCACCACCATGGTGCCCGTGTCGCCGTGGCGCCGTGGCGATGCCACACCGACACCGCGGCCGACGCCCGCGTGGCGCCACGGCCGGCCAGGCACGACGACAAGTGCGGCATGGATGAGAAGCGAGGCTAGCAACGCCGGGAGCAGGTGACTGCGCATATTTCGTGTTAGCGCGACCTACAAGGTACTCACAGAAATGACAATGTCCGACGGAGCCAACGGCGACTTCCTAGCGCCGATACCGCCGGAGTCGATCAGCCCCAAGCACTCGCGCAACGCGACGTCGTCTCGTGCTCGCCGGATACGGCGAGCACTGGAGGACGCCTGTCATACAGATGCCGCTAGGGACACGTTCGGCAATATGCCGACGTAGCGATCGTCACCAGCAACCGGCCGTCGTGGGCGTCTGCACGTTGAGGTTGTTGATCGTGTAGTCGCCGCACGAGTCGGACGTCTGGTCGCCCGTCGCCGCCGCAGTCGCCGTATAGTTGGGCGCTGTAACCGCCATGGTCAGCGTGTAGTAGGTGGTGCTTCCCGTCCCCAGGGCGACGGAATTCGACGCATAGCCCAACGTCACCAGGTCCGGCGAGTAGGCGTTGTTGATGGCATAGTATCTCTCCTGCTTGGAGGCGAGATCCAGCAGGGCCGTCTTCGCAACGGCCCGCCGGGATTTGCGGACGTAGTTCTGGTAGGCCGGCAGGGCGATCGCCGCCAGGATGCCGATGATCGCCAGCACGATCAGCAATTCGATCAGGGTAAAGCCAAGTGGTCTGCGAATCGGTTTCACCGTGTGTTCCCCATGTGTTCCTCATGTGTTCCTAGTCAGCGCAACTGGACCCAGTTGACGCGGGTAGCCTTTGACCCCTTCGGCGGGTTGATCTGGTTGACCGTACCGACGCCGCTGGCCGTCTGGCTGACCAGATAGGGCTTGCCAGTGTTATACACAATGGACGGGCTACCTGTCGCATTGAGCGCGATGCCGCTGACGACCTGACCGTTGTAGGTGATGTAATTGTTGTTCTGATCACCGAAGAACGATTGCTCGAAAGCGCCGCCACTCAAGGGATTGATCGCCATGGTCCAGCCCGTTGCGGTAGCGGCCAGACAGTTGAGCGGCGTGTTGCCGGCCGGAATTGTCGTGTTGACGAGAAGCGCGCCGTCGGCAAGCACCGGGTTATAGATGACCTGCTCCTGCGTACCGGGCAGATTCAGGTACCAGCCATATTGGTTGTTGCCGGATCCACATAGGCTCAAACCCTGCCAGCAGATCACGTTGCTGCTGAGCGTGCGGAAGCCCTGGACGCCGCCGCCCGACGTGGAATTGAAGGTGCCCAGGACGCTCTGTTGCGTGAGCTGTGCCAGCCCGACGCTCTGCGGCGCTGTCAGCGACGCATACTGGACGCTGGATAGTGCATTCCAAGCGTTCATGTTCCAATCCCATATCCCGTAGAGTGCCTGCGTGCCGGTGGCATAGACGGGCGCAGCGTTCAGCGTCTCCGGCGTCAGCTGGCCGGTGCCGAAGCTGACGATCACGTGCGGCGCCCCCGTGCCGACGCTGTTCGACGTCACCACCGGCTTGGTCGTGATCGGCTGGCCCGAGGCGGTCTTGAACAGCGGCGTCGTGATGACGCCCCACTTCGTCGGATCATTGCTGGTGACGTCGAACTTCCACAGGTTCCCCTGCAGGTCGCCGGCATAGATGTAGTCGGTGATATGGTCGCCGTCGAGATCGACGGGCGTGACATAGGCAATGCCGTTGGGCGACGAGGTCGAGCCGACGCCGGTATCCAGGAACTGGAAGCTCTGGGCGCCCGAAGTCGGGTCGATGAACATGATATAGATGCCGGCCTTGCCGCTGGTGCTGTTGAAACCGTTGCCGAACATGACGGCCCATTTGCCGTTGTGCAGGCGACGGATCTGCGGCGTGCCGTAGGTCTGGCCCAGGTTGGACAGGGACGC
>JAFAKZ010000321.1 GCA_019234745.1 Burkholderiales bacterium | reverse complement strand
CTTATGGCTGCTCGACAAACCGGCGCTACCCACGGCGCCGGCAAAGCCCATGCCGTGCAAGAGTCCGCACAGGAAGACGAAGCCGGCGCGCTGCATGGTAGAAACCTGTTGCCGTAGCAGATTGTCGGCACCCATCAGCACGATGGACAGGGCAATCAGCGGCTCCACCAGGCTGGATGGCCAGGCCATGATGTTCAGCGCGCTCAAGGTCAGCGTCACGCTGTGGGCCAGCGTAAAGCTGGTGACGACCGTCAGCCAGTAGCGCCAACTGGCGCCCGCTACTACGACGGTGAGCAAGAAGAGCAGGTGGTCGAGCCCGAACAGGATGTGCTCCATGCCCACGGGCAGGTAGCGCAGCAGTGTCTGCCAGGCGTTGAGGAACAGGTGCCCGTCCGGCTGCTCGGGGCTCAGGATCATCAGGTCCGCCTCCAGCCCGCGCGTGGCGCGCACGGTGAGCAGCTCGGTCGGCTTGGCCTCGCGTAGCCAGTCGACTCGCAGGCTGACGGGGCCGGTCGCGGCCGGCAGGTGGTACTGCTGCGCGATGATCAGGTAGTCGTAGCCTTCGTTCGGCGTATTGGCGTGCGGCAGTAGTACGAAGGTTTCCGCTGCAGCCACGGCTTCATGCCCGCCCACCTGAAGGTGGAACTGGCTGGAGAAGGCCTTCTGCAATTCCGCCGCGTGACGTTGCAGCTCGCGCTCATCGAGCTTGCCGTCGCCGTTGTCGTCGGCAAAGGCGAAGCGATACACAGGCAGGGTCATGGCCACGTAGGCGCGGTCACCCTGAATATTGACGGTGCCCTGCTTGTCGGCCATGACGTGCGCGATAGTCGCCTGGGCAAATAGCAGGCAGAGGAGTAGCAACAGGCGGCGGAGCATGGGGGCGGCCTTACTGGATCGTGTACACGGTGGTGTAGAGCTTGTTGTTCAGCAGGTCGGTGACGGCAGTGGATGTATTGCTGCCGCGACCGTAGCCCATCAGCACCTTTGTGCCCTTGAGGCTGGTCAGGTCGATGGCGCCACCCGTGAGCTCGATGGTGCCGCTGGCGCTCTGCAGCGTGCCGCTGCTATAAGGCACGACATTGGTGGTCCAGCCAGTGTTGGCGAGGAAGAACAGCGTGTTGTTGGGCAGTTGCGCCGCCACGAACAGCTCGCCCGCCTTGCCTACGTCGGTCGACGCCACGTCGATGGCGCCCGCGATCGACTGCAGGCTGATATAGCCCGCCGCGTTCGTCGTCGCCGTAAAGCTGCCTGTTGGCGTGGTCGTGCTATTGAATGGCGTACCCTTCACGCAGCGCTGCACGAAGGGATAGGTGTCGGTCGTGTAGTAGTGGTAGATGCCGTTGGGGAATTCCGGCGTGACGTCCACGCGGCCGTTGCAGTCGTCCAAGTCGCCGCTGCCCGCCACATACTGGTAGTCCTCGCTGAACGTGCCCATGGGGTAGCTGGAAACGGACGGTCGGCCCGAGTCCGGTGTCGTCTTGAGCTGGTAGCTGGACTTGAGCACCTTGACGGCCGAGGTGGCATCCATGGCGGTGGTGTAGCCGTAGCGTCCATAAATGGGATAGCCATCCAGGGCCCAGCCCACCAGCGTCGGCGCCTGGCCCTTGCCCAACGCCGTCATCAGACCCGTGGGCATGCCGTGGTAGTGGTAGGAGCCGTCCGGTTGCGTGTGCGCATTGCTGCTGTCCGCGCCGAAGTTGAAGGCGGTCTGGCCCAGTGCTTCCAGGTTCCACGAGCCCGTGTAGTTGAGCATGACGCAGCTCGTCTGGCCGTTGGTCACCGTACACCCACCAGCGGTGGCCGGGTCGAACTTCACGCTGTTGAGCGCGTAGCCGATGACATGCGACACCTGCGTCGTGCTGGCCGCAATGGCCGGCGACAGTGGCATGGCCGCGCTGACGTTCTGCGCCGACAGGCTGTTGGGGTCGTTGGAGTTGGGGAAGGTGCCCGTCGAATGGTTGGGTACGCCGTTGCCCGTGAGATTGCGCTGCGTACCGGAACAGGTCCACGTGGCCGTGCTCGTCATGCTCTGGTTGTTGCCCACCACGACGGGTGTCGATTCGCTATAGCTGCACAAGGCGCTGGCTGTGCTGCCATCCGTTGCCGTCATGGCTGTGACGCTGGTCGTATGCAGTGCGCCCGGTGTCGGCTCGCCACCCGTATTGGAATGAGCGGCCAGTGCGGCAAACAGGGTCGTGCCGCAAAGGACGCTTGGTGCAATCCAGGCGCGGAACGTAGCGGGGACGGTAGGCATGTCGAATCTCCGATCAAATCGCGACGCCGATCATGGCGACTATATGGTGCGCAGCCTAGCGCCGAAATATGGAGCAACTGTGGAGGTAGCTGGCGCCAGGCCACATAGTTCGGTCGATCAACGGATTATTGGCGATTGCCGGGGCGACGCAAGGCGGCTACGACAGAAGCCCGTGGATTTCATGCAAATGCAGCAAGCGCGCGACATTTACCGGCATGTCAAAGCGCCACGGCGGCAGCGTGTGCGGCGCCCGCGAAGTCGATCTGATCGGCTTG
>JAFAKZ010000329.1 GCA_019234745.1 Burkholderiales bacterium | reverse complement strand
CCATCTTTGCGGGGCAGGCCCAGGTCCAGCAGCACCATCTCGTACTGCTGGCAGCTCACGGCGTCGAGCGCAGCCTGTCCATCGCGCACCCAGTCGGCCGCGTAGCTGGCGTCTTTCAGGCCCTCCGCAATCGCGGCGCCTATCATCGGGTCGTCTTCGACCAACAGGACTCGCACGTGTACCTCGACAGATTGCTTGCATGCCAAGCGAGGGCGGACTATGCCGGCCAATACTTAGGCATGGCATAGGACACCATCGTCGATGCAATATTTGCAAAGCGGGGAAGAAACCGCTGGTTGCCGGCGATGTTAGCGCAAAGCAGAACGGCCGCAGTTGCGGCCGCCTGGGAAGATGATGCAAGGCGCTCAGGCGTGCGCCAGTTCCGACTTGTTCTCGCGTGCGCAGCGGAAGAAAGCTAGGCCATCGACCGTCAGGCGGTTGTCCAGGGCGAGCTGAGGGAAGTCGGCCAGCGCGCTTGCCAGCATGTGGCTAGCGATGCCGCGGCGGCGATAGGACGGATTGACGAAGACAAAGGACAGGTAGCTGGTGTGGCGTCCTACGGCGACTTTGCTGACGACCAATACGGCAATAGGGGCCTGTTCGTGATCGGCCAAATACAAGTAACGGCGATGCTGGCTGCAGTCGGCCACCGTTACCGGCCCATCCTGGCGCAGCACACGTTCCAGCGGGTGGAAGACCTGCGAAGCGGGGTCCCCCGGCAGGCACAGGAATTTGTACAGCTCGGCACCACCCGACGTAAACAGCACCATCTCACGTTCACCGATCAACGGCAGAAGACGCTTCTTGCTCATTGCCACGCAACCCATCGGCCGGATGGCCGAAGCAAAGGCGAGGATTCCGCTCGCCACGAAGCTGCACCTGACCCGGCTCATGGGATGGCCACTAGCCGGGCATGAGTGCAGGAATATATAAAATCCCCTGCCGGATGTTTAGATTACTAACAATGTCAAATTGTAAAATTCCTGTCATGTATTGCTGCTAGCGCCGACGCTCCCGTCCTATATGGCGGTCAATACGATTGACCTGTTGGCTTCAATTCGGACGTCTGTCCAAATCTGTGGCGTCGGCGATACGCCAACGCGAACATGGCTCCGGACTACACTGAGACCAAGAGAGCCCCTGATCAAGGACCCGGGTACTTAATCAGAGGCTCTCTAGGGACACCCAACACCTCAACCGCCAATCCAAGCCGGATGGACTTCCATGAATCGGTACGGTCACGTCGCCATGTTTTGCGTCCTCGCCGGTGCCAGTTTGTTGCTGCGCGCCCAGCGCGAGATCACGCTTGCGACGGGCGAGCGGCCACCTTATGTCGGTGCGGCCTTGCCGGAGCAGGGTTACGTGGCTGAAGTCCTGCGCGAAGCGTTGGCGCGGGAGGGCTATAAGCTCAATCTCGTGTTCTATCCCTGGGCGCGGGCGGAACTGGAGGCCATACACGGCCACACGGACGGCGAACTACGCTCGGCCAGCGATGACGAGCTGTTCATGTCACCTGCACTACTCTATTCCGACCCGATACCAGGCGGCATCACGGGCCTCCTGAAGAAGAAGTCACTGCCCATGCCGCGGGCCGCGAATGATGCCCGTGACGCCCGAGGCTTACTACGTTCGCTGAGTACCTACCGTTTTGGGGTAGTGCGGGGCGAGGTCTCCCTGCCGCACAGCGCCATTGCCTTGCAGCGGCAGGAAGTCACGGACGACCTGCAGAACCTCGACTCTCTCGACCAGGGCAACGTGCAGCTCGCTGTTATCGACCGCTTGACGGCTGCCGACCTGATGGTGAGCCAGCGGCCACAGCTGATCGGCAAGCTGGAGTTCCTGCATGTCCCGCTGGCGCACACGCCGTTCTACGCGGCCGTCTCCATCCGCAAACCCGATCATGCGCGCTGGTTGACGGCCATCAATGACGGCCTATACCAGCTGGCGCACGACGGTACCCTGGAGCGCATCCTCAATAAGCACGGCGTTTTCCCCGCTGCGCGCGGTACGCCGGGCAAGACGCGGCTGACCATCGGTACGGTGGACAACCACGATATGGTGGTGATGCGCGAGCTGTCGAAGGGCTTCGAGCAGCAGCACCCCGATATCGAGCTGGACTGGCG
>JAFAKZ010000249.1 GCA_019234745.1 Burkholderiales bacterium | reverse complement strand
TTCGCCATCGGCGGCCTGAGCGTGGGCGAGCCGAAGGAAGACTTCGCGCGCATCCTCGCGCACACGGCGCCGCAGCTGCCCACGGACAAGCCGCGCTACCTCATGGGCGTGGGTACGCCAGAAGACCTCGTGTACGGCGTATCGCAGGGTATCGATATGTTCGACTGCGTGATGCCCACGCGCAATGCGCGCAATGGCTGGCTATTCACACGCTGGGGCGATGCCAAGATCAAGAATGCGCGCTACCGCACGGACGACAAGCCGCTGGACGAAAGCTGCGCCTGCTACGGCTGCCGCAACTTCAGCCGCGCCTACCTGCACCATCTGTTCCGCACGGGGGAGATTCTCGGTGCGCGCCTCAATACCATCCATAACCTGCACTACTACCAGTGGCTGATGGCGGAGATGCGTGCGGCGATCGAGGCGGGGCAGTTCGCCGCCTTCGTGGCGCGCTTCCATGGGGAGCGGGCGCGCGGGGTGGCGTAGCGAGGAGTGAAAGGTGAAAGGTGATGAAGCGGCCGTGCATGCCCCACCTTTCACCGATGCCGCGAAGCGGCGAATCACGTTTCACATTTCACCCGGGGTCTGTACCTATTCCCCAACGCGATACCAATACTCCGCATGGTCAAACGGCGTGCCCGGCGGCAATAGCGGGTTCTTCAGTTCGATCACCGTGCGGTGGTTCACGTCCAGCGCCTTCAATACGCCCGCGACGTAGCGGTAGAACAGCGCCTTGAGTTGGCCGTCTCGTGCGGCGGTCTGCAGGCCGCGCTCCAGGGCTTGCGCCAGGTCAGGCCGGTTGCGGCTGACGAAGAAATAGAAGGCCGTAGGGTAGCGGATCAGCAGGTGGGGTTCGATCGCCAGTTCGAGCCGGCGGTGCGATGCCCATTCGTCGCTGACTTCGATGATGGAGCGGGGAAAGTAGTCGAAGCGGCCTGCACTCAGCATCTTGAACAGGCTCTCGTACTGGTCCGTCGTCTCCACCTTCAGGCCGTTGCCGCGCAGGATGGTGGTGTCGGGCCAGTCATGCATCTGGCCGGCAGCGAAGCCAGCCAGGTCGGCTAGGGTGCCGACGTGGTCGAACAGCTCGCGCCGTTGTTGCTGAACCAGGCCCACGCGCCAGCCTATCAGGCCACGGTCGATGGGTACGCGGATGGGCAGCAGCGCCTGCTCGCGCTCCGGGCTGGTCATGGTCCACAGGATGTCGATATTGCCGCGGCCGGCGCTGAGGTCCGCGATCTCGCGGCTCTGCACCATCTTTTCCTTGCTGGGCACCAGCCGGTAGTCGACGCCGCTCTCGCGTATGGCCAGGCGCAGCACGTCCAGCACATAGGGCAGCTGCGGGTCCTTGTCGGCCTGGTGGAGCGGATAGATGAGCGTGTTGCCGGCGGCGATAGTGAACACCGGCAGGATGAATGCCAGCCATCGCATCCAGCGTCGCACCCTCATTGCTTTCTCCCGGCTCAATTTATTCAATCTAGGCGATGCTGCCGTGCCGATCCAGCTATTGCAGCTCGGGCGGGTGACTGTCGCGGAACGCGGGCAGCGTACGCAGATTGGCGCAGATGGCGGCAAGGTTTGGGAAGCGTGACATATCGGCGTCGAAACGCACAGTGGAGGCGACTTGCGGGTAGAGGAACACGTCGGCCAGCGTCACTTCGTCGCCAAAGCAGTACTCGCCACGCGTGGTCTGGATTTGCCTTTCCAGATCATCGAAGCGGTGCTCTATCCAGTAGCGCGACCAGGCGTTGCCATCCTCCACACTCAGGCCAAACTGCGCCTGCAGGCGTTTGCGTACAGGCGTGTTGTGCAGCGGCTGGATGACGGAGTTGATCACCTCGACCACGGCGCGTACTTGGGCGCGGGCGGCAGGGTTGCTCGGCAGCAAGCGCGGCGTTGGGCGCGTTTCCTCCAGGTACTCCAGGATGGCGACGCTCTGGTATAGCAGCTGGCCGTCGATGGCGAGGCAAGGAACCTGGCGCGCGGGCAGCACGGGGCTGAATTCCGGCTTGAGCTGCTCATCGCGGCTGATGTCGATGCGCACCGATTCGTAGGCGATGCCCTTGAGCGCCAGCGCGATGCGCAGGCGCCAGGACGAGGACGAAAGCGTGCCTTGATAGAGTAGGGGTGTTGAACTCATGAAAGCGTATCGCAAGTGGCGAAGATGACCGTATGCCGATCAGCGCGTCGCGCAGCCACCGGTCTTGTAGACCCGCTCGGTCGAGGCAGGATACTTTGCCAGCTTGTCGGCGGGCCGGCGCGGCCGTGCGACTAATTCGCCGCCACAGTTCGGGCAGACACCGCCCAAGCGCTTCGCTACGCAGTCGGCGCAGAAGGTGCATTCGAAGCTGCAGATGCGTGCATCACTGCTATCGGGCGGCAGGTCGATATTGCAGCATTCGCAGTTGGGGCGGAGTTGCAGCATGACGGTTTTCTTCCTTTCGTTCGACCTACAACAGAGTTCCGCCACGTCGCCTATGCTGGATTTGGGCAGGCGCCTTTATGGGACGGTTGCAGTAGAGTGATCCGCACTCGATCATGCTTGGCTTTGCGGGGAAAAGGAAGATGGGGACGTTGGCCGTTCGGGGACCCTGGTTGCTCGCCTTGCTGCTTGTGGCAGCGAGCGCGCGGGCGGCTGAGCCCGAGCTACACCTGCTGACGGAACAGAACCCGCCCTTCAATATGCTGGTGGACGGCAAGGTGGTGGGCGTCGCGACCGACAAGGTGCGGGCCATGCTCGAGCGTAGCGGCATACGCTACGACATCGAACTCCTGCCCTGGAAACGTGCCATGGAGATTGCCGGGCAGCAGGGCAATGCCTGTGTATACGCGGCCGCGCGCCGGCCCGAGCGGGAGGCGCGTTTCAAATGGGTGGGGCCGCTCGCCTACGACCTGTGGGCCTTCTTCGGCCGCAGCGACCGCAACTACAAGCTCGACAAACTGGACGACGCGCACGCCTACACCATCGGTACCTATAACGGCGACGTGCGCGACAGCTTCCTGCGTGCCAAGGGCTTCGAGGTTGAAACGGCCATGGACGATGAGATGAACCCGCGCAAGCTGATGGCGGGCCGCATCGGCCTATGGGCGGCGAGCAAGACACGCGGCGAGGACATGCTGGTGAAGGCAGGGCTGGACCAGCAGATTTCCGCCCTGTTCACCTTCTACAAGGCCGACCTGTACCTGGCCTGCAACCTGCAGGTGGACGATGCGCTAATCTCCAGGCTAGGCGAGGCGCTGGGTAAGATGAAGCAGGATGGCACGGCGGCGGCTATCGAGGACAAGTACCTGCACTAGCCTGCGAAATTCGGATGCGCGGCGATCTGCCCTGCCACCAGTTCGAACAGATAGCGCGGCAGCAGCATAGACTGCTCGTCAAACAGTGCCGCCACACGGCGCGCGTCGAAATAGCCGTCCGGGACCAGCACCGGGCTGCGCTTATGATGGCGCGGCCGGTCTTCGCCGTCGTCCACATTCATATGCTTGCAGCCTATGTCGCGCCGCCACTCGAAGGCCTTTTCGGACAGCAGCTTGTCGTAGCAGAGCTGGAAGCCGCTGGCCTGGTCGGCGGCATCCAGCCACACGATCAGATCCATATTGCGCGAACTGAACCAGCGCCGCCGAGACTCGTTGACGATCTGGCGCGTATGCGGTACCTCGGCCAGCATGGGCGGCGTCGGTGTTTCCTCGACCAGGGCGCGCGGCATGGGCGCTTCCCAGGTTGACTCCCGCTCAAGCGGAGGCGGGCAGGTGATGACGGCGATGGGTACGGCCGGCGCTTGTAGCTGTGTCGCCACGGCGAAACCGGCGAGCAGGATCAGCGGCCAGCCGGCTGATTCGCCCCAGGTCAGCAGCACGGCGCCGCACACCAGAAGGATGGTGGCGACCGCAGTAGCCTCGACGCGGGAAAACGTACGGCGATCGGTGTCAGAACCAGATGAAGATTTCATACGGGCCATCGATGTTCGACTTATAGGTGTATGAGCCGATTCTAGTGAGCGCTCGGCCGCTTTTTCCTGTGAATACTGCGCATGGGGCGGGTCTTGGTGATATTGCCGCGCTTAGGGAAGCGCTGCAAATGGTGGCAATCTGAAACTTCAGCTTTCGCCCGGCGGAGCCGTGCGCTTTGGGCTGCCAGAAAATCAACGAGCTATCGCTGATTGATTCCACTCCCCCCGCCCTCGCTGACGCTCGATAGTGGGCCTTTGCAGCGCTTCCCCAGAGGCTCCTACGCCAGTTCGTGCGCCAACTCACCCAGCTTGGCGATCGACGCTTCGATGGCCGGTGTGAGCAGATGCCCCGCGTTCAGGCGCAAGCAGTTGTCAAAGCCACGCTGATGGCAGAAGAAGCGGCCTGGGGCGAAGTGGATGCCGTGGGGTAGGGCCTGGCGTTGCAGTTCTGCGGTGTCGATCTGGCGCGGCAGCTCGGCCCATAGCAGGTAGCCGCCGGGTGTGTCGGCAACGCGGGTGCCAACGGGGAAATGCTCGGCAATAAGGTCGCGGTAGGCGGCGACGTTATCTGCCAGCGTGTGGCGCAGCCGGCGCAGGTAAGGCTCGAACTGGCCGCCTTCCATAAAGGCTGCCGCCATGCGTTGGAACAGGAGCGGCACGGGGTCGCAGATGGACGTCTGTACATGCTCGAATGCGATGCGATAGCGACCGCTTACCACGTAGCCCAAGGACAGGCCTGTCCCCAGGATGGTACTCAGGTCGGAGCAATACAGGACGTTGCCCGTGTCGTCGAAGGCCTTGAATGGCGGGGGGCGGCGCTCACCGAAATACAGGTCGCCGCCTGTGTCGTCCTCGATCAGCGGCACTTTGTGCGCGGCCAATATGGTCACCGTGCGCTGCTTGGCCTCGTCCGACATCAAGCTGCAGGTGGGATTGGGGAAGTTGGCCGAGAGTACGCAGGCCGCAATATTTCCCCGCTCCAGCGCGATCTCCAGCGCATCGACCGAGAGGCCATCGCAGGGGTGCGAGGGGATTTCCACCACCTGGCGGCCCTCGACCTCCAGGACGTTCAACTGCGACATATGGCTGGGCGCCTGGATGGCGATGACGTCGCCGGGCTTGGTCGTGACGTGCAGGGCGATGGCGATGGCCTGCGTTTCGCCATGCGTCACGAGAATCTCGTCGGGAGACCAGTCACAACCAAGCAGCACGGAGCGCCGCGCCAGCTGTTCGCACAGGGCGCGGTCGCCATTGGCAGAAACGTCTTGCGCGAGCAGATTTGGCTCGCGTCGCGCCAGCTGCGTCATATGGCGTTGCAGTGCCACGCTGGGGTAGAGCGCCGGGTCGATGCGGGCGCGGCCCAGCCAGTCGCGGTCGATACCGCGGCGGAACTCCATGAGCAGGCGATGGTGCTCGGCCAGTTCCACCGTCTGCGGCAGGCCCGGTGTTGCGCACTGCTCGGGCGGGGCGATCAGGCGTGGTTTACGGCGAACGAAAAAGCCAGAGCGGGGCCGCGCCTCTATCAGGCTGTGGTCTTCCAGTAGGTGCAGGGCATGGGTGACGGTGGCTGGGCTGGCCGTGTGGATGCGGCAGAGTTCGCGCACGGAAGGCAGGCGGTCGCCCGGCTTGAGCTGGCCGCGCGCGATGCGGCCAGCCAGATCGTCGGCGAGGACTTGGTAGCGGACGGTAGCGTCGGTGCCGGCCATGGTGGGTTCCGTGCTGGGATAGGTACAGCATACGGGATTTTGTAGGCTGTTACTATCGACACCGTGGCGGAGGTGACAGCTACCCTACGATGCGTGATCCCAACATACCCAAGCCCAATACCACGGCCGTCACAGAAGCCAACTTGCGCGCAGGTAGCCGCTGCGTGCCGCTGGACAGGCGTTGCGCCAGCCAGCCCACGAGGCCGAGGCTGATCAGGAAGGTGGCCTGGCCCAGCTCGATGCCGAAGTTGAAGCCGGCGATGCTGGCGAGCTTATGGCTGCTCGACAAACCGGCGCTACCCACGGCGCCGGCAAAGCCCATGCCGTGCAAGAGTCCGCACAGGAAGACGAAGCCGGCGCGCTGCATGGTAGAAACCTGTTGCCGTAGCAGATTGTCGGCACCCATCAGCACGATGGA
>JAFAKZ010000242.1 GCA_019234745.1 Burkholderiales bacterium | reverse complement strand
AAGCGGCTGTTGGCCATGAACGTGAAGGTCTTGGTGATCGGATGGAACCACTGTTCCTGGGCCGTGATCTTCACGTACTTGATATCGCCGCCGGGCAGGCCTGCCTCACCGGTGAGGCGCATCAAGCTACCACGCGTGGGGAACAGCGAGCTGTCGCGCGTATCGCGCGCCCAACCTGCCGAGCCCAGGACGGTGAGGCTCTTGTCGCCGTTCTTGTTGACGAAGTCGATGTATTGCTGCGGGCTGTTCACGAACACGTTCAGCTTGGCGATTTCAGCGTTCACACCCAGGCTGACGCTGTCGTATTCGCTGATCGGAATGGCCGAACGCAGGCCGGCGCCGACCGTATTGTTCTCGTAGTTACCCACGGCCAGCGTGGACGTCTGGTCGTAATGGCGCTGGTAGATGTCATAGCCGCGCGATACGCCATCGGGCGTGGCATACGGATTGGTAAACGACAGCGAGGCCACGCGGGCAATCTTGCTCGTGTTCAGGTTCACTTCGAGGAAGTTACCCGTGCCGAAGATATTGGCCTGCGACACACCGCCCGTCAGCACAACACCTTGCGACTGCGAATAACCGGCGCCGACCTGGATATTACCCGTCTGCTTTTCCGTCACCGTGACGTTGACGTCGACTTGGTCGGTACTATCGGCTACCAAGGGCGTCTCGATATTGACCTCGGAGAAGTAACCCAGGAGGTCCAGGCGCTCCTTGGAACGCTTGATCTTCCAGCCCGCGTAGGGCGCCGCTTCCAGCTGGCGCATTTCGCGACGGATCACTTCGTCCTTGGTACGCGTATTGCCCGCAATGTTGACGTGGCGTACGTAGATCTTGTGGCCTGGGTCGATATAAAAGGTGAACGAAGCCTGCAGCTTGTCCTTGTCGACATCCGGCACCGGGTTGACGTTGGCGAAGGCATAGCCTTCGTCACCCAGGCGGGCGGAAATCGCTTCCGACGCTGCATTGATCTTGGCGCGCGAGAACACTTCGCCCGGTTTGATATCGACCAACTTCATCAGCTCTTCCGGCGGAACAATAGTGTCGCCTGCAAACTTGATGTCGGTAATCGTGTATTGCTTCCCCTCACTCATATTGATCGTGAGGAAAATGTCCTTCTTGTCGTCAGACAGCGATACCTGTTGTGAGTCAATGTTGAACTCCAGGTAGCCGCGATCTTGGTAATAGGAGCGCAGCGATTCGCTGTCGGCCTGCAGCTTGGGCTTGGAATACTGGTCGTTCTTCGTAATCCAGGAGAACCAGCCAGGCGTGGAAAGCTGGAAGGGCTTCTTCAGCGTCTTCTCGGAGAAGACCTCGTTGCCCACCAGGTTGATCGCCTTGATCTTGGCCGTAAGGCCTTCGGAGATATCGAACTTGATGGAAACGCGGTTGCGCTCCAGGTGCGTCACTACCGTCTTCACGATGACGGAATACTTGCCGCGGCTGTAGTACTGCTTCTTCAGTTCCTGCGTAGCCTGGTCGAGCACCGACTGATCGAAAATCCGGCTCTCGGCCATGCCGTTGTCCTTCAGCGCCTTCTGCAGCTGGTCGGACTCGATTTCCTTGGCGCCCTCGATCGTGACGTCGGCGATCACGGGACGCTCATCTACCGAGACCAGCAGCACGCCATTGTCGGCCTCGATACGCACATCGCTGTAGAAACCCGTGGCGTAGAGCGCCTTGACGGCTTCGCTGGCCTTTAGGTTGTCGATGCGGTCGCCAACCTTGACGGGCAGGTAGTTGAAGACAGTACCGGCTTCGGTACGTTGGATACCTTCTACGCGGATGTCCTTGATGACAAAGGCGTCGAACGCTTGAGCGGAAACGGACAGACCAAATGCGGCAAAGAGGGCTAGCGAGATCGGAGTCGGTTTCATAAACAAATCCGGCGGCCGAGCATGGCGCTCGCGCCGCCGCTGGATTGGAAAGGGATACGGCAAGCCGGTAGCCTGGGCTACCCACCACCGAGGTTTCGCGCGATGTCGTTGTACAGGGCCACGACCATCAGCGCTACGAGCAATCCGACGCCCAGGCGCAAGCCAAGTTCCATGGCGCGCTCAGACAGGGGCCGGCCCCGTAGAAGTTCGGCGGAATAATACAACAAATGTCCCCCATCCAGCACGGGAATGGGCAGTAGATTCAGCACGCCGAGGCTGATGCTGACAAGGCACATGGACTGGACGAAGGCGCGCCAGCCGAGTTCGGCGCTGCGACCCGCCAACTTGGCGATCCCGACAGGGCCGGATAGCTGTTTGACCGAGACGTGACCCGTTACCAGGCGCCACAGCATTTTCAGCGTGAACGCTGATTCGTCATAGGTTTCCGACATGGCGCGATGCAGGGCTGCAACAGGACTGAGGTCAATGTGTCGATGCAGTGCGCGAAGTTGAGCGTCATCCAGTACGTCGCCGACCGCTATGCCGATCTTGCCTATCGCCCTGCCATCATCGCTGCGCGAAAGTTGTGGCGTAAGGGAAACATCGACAGACCGAGCGCCACGTTTCACCAGCATGTGCGTCAATACGCCGGCACGGGCCTGGATGTCGGACACGAACGCATCCGTACTGACGACATCGCGCCCGTCCAGCTTGAGCAGTTCGTCATCCTTTTGCAGACCTGCCGCCGCAGCTGCGCCCTTCGGCGTCGGATCGCCGAACACGATGCGCGTGCTTGTGGGGAAGATGCCAAGACGCCCCGGCAGGTTCGGATCGACTTGGGCCTTGTCTATCGTCGACAGGTCCAGTTCCGTGTGGGCCACCTGGCCATTGGCGTGGCGCAGCACCACGTCGACATGGTTGCGAGCCGACGCTTCGTCGATGGTAGCAAGCAGGATGTCGGACCAGCCGTCGATGTGGCGCGCGCCCATCTGCACAATGGTATCGCCCACACGGAATCCCGCCTTATCAGCCATCGATGCCGGCACCACGCTACCGATCGTGGGCATCTCGACGTCGACGCCACCCAGGAAAATCAGCCAATAAAGCAGGATCGCCGTAACCAGATTCGCCAATGGCCCAGCCACCACCACCAGCATGCGCTTGCCCACGCTCTGCCGGTTAAAGGCACGGTGCAGCTCGTCAGCCTCGACCGGCCCTTCCCGCTCGTCCAGCATCTTCACGTAGCCGCCAAATGGCAAGGCGGCGACCTGCCAGCGCGTCTCGCCCACCATCCAAGCGCGCAGGGCCGGGCCGAATCCGATGGAGAAGGTTAGCACCTTGACGCCACAGCGCTTCGCGACCCAGTAGTGGCCGTACTCGTGCACGGTGATCAGGACACCGATCAGGACGATGAAGAAGAATATATCGTGGGCGATGGTCATTGGCGTCAGCGCACAGCCTGCGGGTAGAGCTTGATCATAGAATCACACATCTAGCTTCGCCCGTTGCGCGCCAACCATGTATCGGCAAAGTCGCGCGCCGTCTGGTCGGCCGTCGTCAGGCTTTCCAGCGAATCGGCATC
>JAFAKZ010000147.1 GCA_019234745.1 Burkholderiales bacterium | reverse complement strand
GCACTGCCCGAGTAGCTGCCCGAGATGCTGCCGCTGTACGTGCCGGCCGCCGTCTGCGCGCAGCTCGGTGCCGTTACCGTGATGACGGCGGATTTGCCGCTGCAGGTAATGGTTGCCGTGCCGGCGTTGTTGGCCGTCACCAAGGAGCCGGTCACGCTCGCTACGCTGGGGTTGCTACTCGTGCAGCTGCCCAGGCTGGCGTTGCTCGGCTGAGCTGAGACTTGCGACTGGCTGCCCACGGCAAGGGAGGAGGGTGCCAGGGAGATACCGGTTAGCGGCGCCGAAGTGACGACCAGGATGGCCGACTGCCCACTACAGGTGATCGTGACCGTGCCGGGGTTGACGGCAGTAACCGTGTTGCCCGAAACGGTGGCAACGCTCGTGTTGTTGCTGCTGCAACTGCCTAGCGTGGCGGCGCTGGGAACGGGACTGATGTGTGCGCTGCTGCCGGCTGCCAGGCTTGTTGCCAGGCTGATGGCCGTGAGTTGTGGTGCGGGCACCGTGTAGATCAGGGCGAGCTTGCCCGGTGCCGTGAACATGTCCATCTGGCTCGTGCCGAAGCCCACGTAGAGCTGTAGGCCGATGAGGCCGGAGATATCGAGGTTGTTGACGACATTGATCGTTGTGCTTGCGGCCAGCGGCTGGCTTTGGATGGCAACAGGGTAGTTACCGCCCGTATAGGGCTGCCAGGCGGTGCCGTTGCGCAGATAGAGTGTGCCTTGGAAAATGGCGCCCATCCACACGGTTTGGGTGGAGCCCACGTCGGCCGCGGAAGGTACGATGGTAGCCGTGATGTTGCTGCTGCTTACTGTTCCGAGCGTAATGCTGGCTGGCTGTGCGGTGGCGGGCAAGACACGCGCGTCAGGAACGGGGGTTGGTACAGGTGCGGCAGAGGCCAAGGTAATGGCGGTGGCGGCCAGGATGCCGCGTAGCATGTTCAATATCATTCAAGACACCTCGTCAAATTAATCCCAAGACCGTCATCACCAAGGCCGCGTCGGAGGCCTGTGGCATACGGTGCAGAACGGTGATGAAGCGGGCCGACTATACAAGATCGCGGGCTGCTTGTGTGCCACCGCTTAAGATTGCATTAAGAGACCAGCGGCACGCCTGACAAAAAATCAGCCCGGCAGGTGCGCCGGGCTGATGCCTGACTGCCTTGCTTCAGCTTGGCAGATCAATCGTCCTCGGTATTGAGGGCGCGCTTAAGTAAGTTTTCCAGCAGATGCACTTCGCGGATGTCCTGGCCGTTTTCGCGGTAGGTGCCATTCAGCGTGCAATTATTCCGCGTCGTCGTGCCGGTGAAGGTGTCATGGTCGAACGTGCCGTTGCGCGTGATCGTACAGGTGCGCGTCAGCGTGTTGCTGTTGTCGTCTTCCGTTGCCTTCGTGTTGATGGTTTCGGTCGTGTTGATCGTATACGCGCCCGCCGTCGTACCCTGCACCAGCGTGCCCGTGATCACGTCCGTGCCAGTCACCGTCAGATCACCAGGCCCTTCGCAATTAGTCATCGTCACGGTGACATTCAGGGCGCCCGTCGTGGTATCCCAGGTCCCGGCGATCACGCGTGCGCCGGCGCCGTTGGTCGAACTATGTTCGTCCCCGCGACAGGAGTAGGTGAAGTTGATATTGACGGGGCCGGTGGTAGTGGTGCCGCTACCGGTGCTGCCACTTCCACCCGTATCCGCTAGGGCGGCTACGCCCAATAGAGTGGTCAGTGCTGCCGTGATCCAGGTCGTCGTTTGCATGGTTCTGCTCCTCGAAGTCGCTCGATCGATACAGACCGTGGTCTGCCGTGACTATCCCCGTCGGCCGATGACAAATCACCCGCGCGACGAGCACGCGGGTGAGGGTATCGGCACCATGGTGGGCTTGTTTTCCTACTAGGAATAGATGCTATTCGTCGGCCAATGAACCGATGCTGAACGGGGCAGGGCGGAGGGTAGGAGCGGTGCGTTTTATCAGCTCAGCGGCGGCGCCGCTGAGGATTCTGACATTCGTTACGCGCCAGACTTCTTGGGGCCGGCCTCAGTCGCGGCAGGCAGGCTGATGCGGTGTCCCGTGCGGCGCACCTTGGCTTCCAGGTAGCGGCGGTTGTGCTTGCCGGCGAACACGCCCGTGGGCACCTGGGCGATGATCTCGATGCCTTCGTTCGACAGCTGGCAGTGCTTATCTGGATTATTACTGAGCAGGCGGATGCGTTCGGCACCTATAGCACGCAGCATATCGGCCGCCACGCCGTAGTCGCGCTCATCCTCGCCGTGGCCCAAGAGCGCATTGGCGGCATAGGTGTCGTGGCCCTCGTCCTGCAGGCGGTAGGCGTCGAGCTTGGCGAACAGGCCGATGCCGCGCCCTTCCTGGCGCAGGTAGAGCACGTAGCCACCTTCCTCGTGCACGCGGCGCAGGGCTTCCTGCAATTGCGGGCCGCAGTCGCAGCGGGCCGAGCCGAATACATCGCCCGTCACGCACTCGGAGTGCAGGCGTACCAGCGGGTCTGGCCGGCTGGCGTTGCCCAGGCGCACGGCAAAGTGCTCCTTGCCGTCGCGCAGGCCGTCGAAACTGTAGATTGTCGATTCCACCGTACGGCCGTCGGCCAGTACCAGGGGTACCACCACGGTCGAGCGTACGGTCACGGGCGCCGTATTCGCATCGGCGTCCTTGTGGTCGGTGTCGTGCCGGCCGTCCATCATGATTTCCTTTTCCATTCTGTCAGGATAGCGCTTCGCGAGCGGAGTACCCCTCAATTACCGCATAGCCTATCGTGATGCAATTGCTTTGAGAAGCCCGCATAATGGGATTTCTTTCGTCCAGAAAAGGCAGTAATCGTGCTAGATCTGAATGACGTCGCCATCTTCACCCATGTCGTCCGTGCCGGCAGCTTCGCCGCCGCGGCCCGCAAGCTCGGCATCGCGCCCAATACGCTGAGCCGCCGCGTGCAGCTCTTGGAAGAGAGCCTGGGCACGCGACTGCTCGTGCGTTCCACGCGCAAGCTCAATATGACGCCGGCCGGCAGCCTGTTCTTCGACCAGTGCGGCAAGGGCATCACGGAGGTCGAGGAGGCGGGCGCTAGCCTGCTCGAATCGTCCTCCGAGCCCGGTGGCCTGGTGCGCGTCACCGTGCCCGTCGACTTCTTCGAGCATGCGCCCGTTACCTGGGTGGGCGAGTTCCTGGCAAAGCATCCCAAGGTACAAGTGGAGTTCATCCTCGACGATCGCAAGATCGACCTGGTAGAAGAAAGTATCGACGTTGCCTTTCGCGGCGGTAAATTGGAGGGCGCTACCCTCGTCGCGCGTCGTCTGCTCGACAGCCGGCGCGCCCTGTTCGCCTCGCCTGCCTGGGTCGCCCGCCATGGTGCGCCAACCCACGTAGCCGAGCTGGAAGCCCTGGAATGCGTCACGGCTACCTCCGTCTCCGGTTATACCGTCTGGCGCCTGCATGGGCCCGAGGGGCAGGCCGAGGTCGGCGTATCGGGCCGCTTCCGTGCCAATACGGCGCAGGCGCAGGCGCATGCTGTGCGCGCGGGCCTCGGTATCGGCCTGATGCCGCTGCTGCTTGTGCTGCGCGATATCGCGGCCGGCACCCTGGTGCCCATCTTGCCTGACTACTCGCAGGACAGCGGTGGGCTGTACGTGGTGAGCCCCAGCCGCCGTCTGCGTTCCCCTGCTGTCACGGCGCTCATCGAATTCTTTGCTGAGCGCATGCGTAGCAACTGGGATGCTGTGGCCTGAACTCAGCGCAGCTTCAATTTCCCCGCATCTGCCAGCGCAAGGCCGATGCGGCGAATGCTGGCCTCGCCCTTGCGCAGGGCGTCGCTATTGGTATGCACCGAGTAGCTTCCCAGCACCAATTCATGCGGGTGCTTGAGCGCCGAGCCCAACACGAATTCCGTCCGGCCCACCGCCTTGCAGCGGATCGGCGCCTCGCCTTCCTCGAAGATCGCCAGCCAGCCAGGGCCGATGGCGTCGCTCACCTGCAGTTCGCCGCGGTTGACGGCGATCCAGGCCACATCATGGCCGGGTGGCGGTTGGTACTCCCAGCTTTCGCCGTCTTCCAGCGTCACGCCCAGGTAGTTCATGGGCGCCACGGGCGGGATGGCGCTGACCGCGCCGCCGTAGCTGCCCAGCAATAGTTTGGCGGGGCCGATAGTCGGGATGCAGTCCGGCGCCAGGTAAAGGCTCTCGGCCGGGCCGTTTTCCAGCGTAGGTGGCAGGGCCACCCACAGTTGGAAGCCCTCGAACGGCGCATGGCCCGCCACGCCGCCGCCATGCCATACGCCGCCACCGGCGCGCATCCACTCCACGCCACCGGCCGGCAAGACGCCGCTCTGCCCCGTGCTGTCTTCATAACGAATGCTGCCGCGTATGGCCCAGGTCAGCGTGGCGATGCCGGAGTGAGGATGCATGCCCATACCACCCCAGCCCGGCCGGATGCGGCAATGGTCGAGGAAGATGAAGGGCTTGATCTGCTCGCCCAGGTCGCCGGGGCTGACCAGGCGAGTGATGGGGCCGTGCGTATGGCCGCTCGTTTGCAGGGCGACGCGGCGGCTGTCGTCGTGGTGAGCACGCGTGTGTAATAGAGGGAGGAGGGTGGTCGCGTTCATACTGACGGGTCCGTATCGGGTTTGGCTATGGCCGCTAAGGTAGTCCTGGGCGATCGCTGCGATAAGCCGCGGAAGTCGGCGTTCTTTCGTCCGGTTTTGGATGGGATCCAGTTGCCGCGTACGAGCCCGGGTCGTGACGCCCGGCGTCTATTGAAAGAGAGCAAGCAGTTGGATACGCGCAGACCGGTTCCCTCCCCTTGTAGTCAGGGTTAGGGTGGGGGTAAGCGACGGAGTCGCGTCTCAAACAGTCTCGCCGAACACGCGCATCACAGCCCATATGCTAGGGGTCTTGGACACAACCCCCATCCCAACCTTCCCCCTGCTCCGCAAGGGGAAGGAGCCCGTCTGCGCGTGTCTGTTACACCAGCGGACTTACGCCACGGTGTGATGACTATACATGCGGCTCATTGGCATTACTTTCAGAATTGGACGAATGAAATCCAATTGATCCGGCTTATCGCCCAATCTTGCGAGGAATAGAGTGGCGCCATGCTGAAACGACATAGCGAGCAGCGGTCGAGACAGCACATCAACTTACTCATTAGGAGATGCACCATGAGCCACTCGCTTCGCTATATCCCCGTTCTCGGCCGTGTGCTGATGGGCGCCCCCTTTGTGCTCACCGGCCTGTTCAAGCTGGGTAGCTATGCCGCGACGGTCGGCTATATCGCTTCCGTGGGCCTGCCCTTTGCCCCGCTTGGCTGGGCCATTGCCGTGGCCGTCGAAATCGGCGGCGGGCTGCTGCTGATCTCCGGCTACCGTGTGCGCATCGTCGCCTTGCTGTTGGCCTTGTTCTCGCTCGTGACGGCGGCGATCTTCCATAACCACCTGGCCGACCAGAACCAGCTGATCCACTTCCTCAAGAACATCATGATGGCCGGTGGCCTGCTGCAGCTTGTGTACTTCGGCGCGGGCCCGGCAAGCCTGGATGCCCGTAGCGTGAAGCCGGCGTTGGCACACTGATGCATGACATGGCCGCCGCACCCATGCGGCGGCCTAACTCAGATGGAGGCAGACATGGCACTCGTACACGCAATTGGCAGAACGACGGCCCGGGCCGCATGGACGCTGGTACTGGTAACCGGCGCCCTGGTCGGTGTGGCCCTGATCCTGAGTCGCGGGGCGATCACCGTCCTGCTGGAAACGTCCAAGCAGTTCTAAGTGCGGGCTCGCACCCGCGAAGGAGCAGAATCATGTTCAATTCGACGCTCAAGACTCTCCTGGCTGGCTTGGCACTTGCTGCATCGCTGGGTACCCACGCCGACGTCGCACCCTACGCCCAGGTTCGTTTGGGTAACCCGATAGCGCCGAACGCACAGTACCGGCATGTCGCCATCGTGGCTGGCGTGCATGCGGTCACCGTGCACGATGGCGACGACGTGGTGTTCGACGTCCAGGGGCATGAAGTCGCCTGGCATTTCGATACGATCGCGGCCGATATGGCCTTCGACCTGGCCGACCTGGCGCCGGCCTGGGTGGCGCCCGGCCAGGTGCATGTGACGATAGAACCTGTTGCCCACTGACCTCCTGTCGGGCAAAAGCAAAAGGCCGATGCGCTTGCATTGGCCTCTTACCTGTAGCGCGGCGACAACCTTACCAGCCGCCACCCAGGGCGCGGAAGGCGGCCACCGTGGCGCGTGCCGTGTTGGCGTCGGCACTGGCCAGCTGGTCGCGGGCGGACAACAGCTGCCTGTCCTGCTCCAGCACTTCCAACAGGCTTACCGCGCCGCCCTTGTAGGCTTCCTCGGCGGAATTGCGCGCATCCGCGCTGGCGGCAATCTCTTTCTCCAATTCGCGACGTTGCACGTCGAGCTGGGTCTGTGTGATCAAGGCGTCTTCCACGTCCTCCGTGGCGCGCAACATGGATTGGCGGTAGCGGGCCAGCGCTTCAGCGTTCACGCCCTTGGCCTTGGCGACTTCCGCATCCACCCGGCCGAAGTCGAACAGGCGCCAGTGCAGGCCGGCGAGCGCTTGCGGCTGGAAGGTGCGCGAGGAGATTTCGGCGCTGCTTAGGCTCTCGAAGCCCAGAAGGGCAGAGACGGAGAACTTCGGGTAGTACTCGGACGTCGCCACGCCAATGCGCGCGCTCGATGCCGCCAGCCGCCGCTCGGCCGCTATCACGTCGGGGCGGCGGCGCAGCAGCGTTTCCGGTGCAGGGAGCGTGGCGAGCGAGGGGATGGCGGCTTCCGTCGGCGTACTGGCTAGTTCTGCCGCATAGCTGCCCGGCTGGGCGCCCATCAGCACGTCGAGCCGATTCAGCTGTACTTCCAGTTCCGTCTGCAAGGGCGGCAGGGTGGTGCGCACCTGGGCCACACGTGCTTCCGCTTCGGCCTGCTCGCGCCGCGTCGCCAGGCCGTCGTGCATGCGAAGGTTGATCAGGTCCAGCAGGTCGGCATCGGTCTTGATCTGTGCCTGGGCGATTTGGGTGCGTGCCTGTGCTGCACGTACGCGGAAGTAGGCGTCGGCCGCTTCGGCCGCGACGGAGATGCGCACGCCTAAACCATCAGCTTCTGCAGCATCCGCCTCGGCCCGATCCGCTTCCCGTTCGCGGTGCAGGCCGCCGAACAGGTCGATCTCCCAGCTGGCGCCGGCGCCCAGGTCATATAGCGTCGCCTCGCGCTGGTAGCCGGGGAAGTTGTGGGCGATCTTGCCCAGTGGGCTCGCCAGCGACTGGCGCTCGCCCGCTGCCTGGGCCGAGGCTTCGCCCTTGGGCATCAGGTTGGCATCCGACAGGCGGGCGACGGCGCGGGCCTGTTCCACGCGTGCCATGGCGGCGGCCAGGTCGAGGTTCTGCGCCAACGCGCGGTCGACGATGCGCGTGAGTACGGGGTCGTGGAACTGCTGCCACCAGGCATCCAGCGCCGGCGCTGCAGCCGTCGTCGCCTGGGCGTGCGGGAAGGTGGCCGGCATGGTCGAGGCCGGGCGCGCGTAGTTGGGGCCGACGGCGCAGGCGCTCATGACAGCAGCGGCGAGGGCGGACAAGGCAAGCGTGGCGATCTTCATGGCGTTCTTCCTATTCAATCGATGACTCAATCAATGGTGTCGGCGTCGGCCGGGCGGCGGAATACGACCAGCTTGGCGCGCATCAGCTGCCGAACCTCGCCCTGCTGATTTCGCGTATGGCTTTGCAGGACGACGATGCCGCGGTCCGGGCGGGAACGGGACGGCGTGATCTCGACGACCTCGCTTTCCACCTGCAGCACGTCGCCCGGGCGCGTGGGCGTGGGCCAGCTGGCCTCGACGCCGGCGCCGACGATGCCGCCCGCCATCACGACGGGCCCGGTCACCAGCAGGCGCATGGTGATGGCCGCCGTATGCCAGCCGCTGGCGGCTAGACCGCCGAAGAAGGTGGCACGGGCTGCGTCCTCGTCCATGTGAAAGGGCTGTGGGTCGAAGTGGCCGGCAAAGTCCTTGATATCGGCCGCTTCTATTAGGTAGCTCGCACTCTTGAAGCGCTCGCCGACCTGGAGGTCTTCCAGATAGCGCACGCGTGCCTGTGCGTGGTGGGTTTGCGTCGTCATGCTGGGCTCCTTCCAGGATCGGTTACGTTCGTCGGTGTTTGCAAAAGTAACTTGCATATTGCTAGTTGCAAGTGTAGAGTAACTTTCAACGTGAAAGCAACTACTTTTGCGAGGCGAACGAAACATGCAAGACAAACGGTATCCACTGGCGCAATGCCCCATATCGGGGAGCCTGGAACGCGTAGGCGAGCGCTGGAGCATCCTCATCCTGCGCGAGTGCTTCTACGGGGCCACGCGCTTCGATGAGTTCCAGCAGCGCCTGGGCGTGGCCCCCAACATCCTCACGCGCCGGCTCAATGCACTGGTGGACGAGGGGCTGCTGGAGCGCCGCGAGTACTGCAAGCACCCGCCCCGCTGTGAATATCTGCTGACCGAGGTCGGCCGGGACTTCCGTCCCGTGCTGCTCGCGCTGCGGAATTGGGGAGCACGGCATTTCACGCCGCAGGGCGAGACCGTTGCTTCAAACGAAATCCCACCATCGGTGGGCACTGCAAGGAGTCATGAACATGAGCACTGACAACACCACCGATGTCACCCTGTCCGCAAGCAAGCAGCGCTTCAGCGGCAAGACCAAGATCGCCACGCTTGCCCTGGCCGTCGCCGCCGTGGGCGCCGCGCTATACGGCGCGCACTGGTGGAGCACGGGGCGCTTCATGGAAGACACGGACGACGCCTATGTGGGTGGCGACATCACCGTGATCAGCCCCAAGGTGCCAGGCTATATCGCCAAGGTGGCGGTGAACGACAACCAGCTGGTGCATGCGGGCGACCTGCTGGTGAAGCTGGACGACCGCGACTATCGCGCCGCGCTGGAGAAGGCGGAAGGCGTGGTGGCTGCACGCAAGGCGGAGATCGCCAACCTGGAGGCGACGCGCGCGCTGCAGCAGGCCGTGATCAACCAGGCGCGCGCCGGGGTGGCGGCGACCTCGGCCGAGACGGGCCGCGCGCACGATGATGAGCAGCGCTACGACAACCTGGTCGGCAAGGCGGCCGTATCGGTGCAGAGCGCGCAGAAGGCCGATGCTGACTACAAGCAGGCGCTGGCCAACGGGCAGAAGGCGCAGGCCGGCTTGTCTGCCGCCGAACGCCAGCTCGATGTGATCGACACCCAGCACCAGCAGGCCGTGGCCGCGTTGGCCCAGGCGGTGGCGGAGCGCGATATCGCCAAGCTCAACCTGGGCTATACGGAGATTCGCTCGCCCATCGACGGCGTGGTGGGCAACCGCCATGCACGTGACGGCGCCTATGCGGTGGCGGCAGGGCAGCTGCTGGCCGTTGTGCCTGCACAGGGCTTGTGGGTGGATGCGAACTTCAAGGAAAGCCAGCTCGGCAGCGTCAAGCCGGGTGACGCTGCCACCATTGAGGCCGATGCCGTGCCGGGCCACCGTTTCCATGGCCATGTGGCGAGCGTCGCCCCTGCGACGGGCGCGCAGTTCAGCGTGTTGCCGCCCGAGAACGCCACGGGCAACTTCACCAAGATCGTACAGCGCGTCCCCGTGCGCATCGTGCTGGATGATGCCGACGCCGTGCTCGGTGCACTGCGCCCAGGCCTGTCTGTTGTCGCCGTAGTCGATGGCCGGAGCAAATAGCCATGAACGCGCCGCTCAAGCCCCCCGCGCTGGACGACTTGATCCAGCCTTCCGAAATGGCGATGTCGGCCAAGGTATTCGCCTTCGGCATCATGTGCATAGGCATGTTTATCGCACTCTTGGACATCCAGATCGTATCGGCCTCGCTGCGCGATATCGGCGGTGGCCTCTCGGCCGGGGCCGACGAGACGACCTGGGTGCAGACGAGCTACCTGATCGCGGAAATCATCGTGATCCCGCTGTCGGGCTGGCTTACGCGGCTGATGTCCTCGCGCTGGCTGTTCGCCCTATCGGCGGCCGGCTTCACGCTCACCAGCCTCTTGTGCGGCCTCGCGTGGAATATCCAGAGCATGATCATGTTCCGCGCGCTGCAGGGCTTCCTGGGCGGGTCGATGATCCCGACCGTGTTCACCACGGCCTTCGCCTTCTTCGACAACAAGCAGCGCGTGATCGCAGCGGCCACCATCGGCGCCATCGCCTCGCTCGCCCCGACGCTTGGGCCGACAGTGGGCGGCTGGATTACCGATAACTTCAACTGGCACTGGCTGTTCTTCGTCAACCTCGCGCCCGGCCTCTTTATCACCTTCGCCGTGCCGCGCCTGGTGCGCATCGACCGTCCGGACTGGTCGCTGATCCGCGGTGCGGACTATCTGGGTATCGCGTTGATGTCGTTATTCCTCGGCTGCCTGGAGTACACGCTGGAAGAAGGCCCGCGCTGGGATTGGCTGGGTGATCCGGTCATCGCCACCACGGCATGGGTGTCGGGGATTTCCGGCCTGCTGTTCGTCTGGCGCAGCATGACTTACGACCAACCGGTGGTGGACCTGCGCGCGCTGAAGGATCGCAACTTTGCGCTGGGCTGCTTCTTCTCCTTCGTCACCGGCATCGGCATCTTCGCCACCATCTATCTGACTCCCGTCTTCCTGGGGCGCGTGCGCGGTTTCAGCGCGTTGCAGATCGGCCTGGCGGTGTTTTCGACGGGCGTGTTCCAGATCGCCACGATCCCGCTCTATGCCTTCCTGGCGAGCCGCTTCGATCTGCGCTGGATCATGATGGTCGGCCTCGCGCTGTTCGGCCTGTCGATGTGGCAGTTCGCGCCCATTACGCATGAATGGGGCTGGCTGCAGCTGCTGCTGCCGCAGGCCCTGCGCGGCATGGCCCAGCAGTTCGCCGTTCCACCTGCCGTCACGCTGACCCTGGGCGGCCTGCCGCCGGCGCGGCTCAAGTTCGCCTCCGGCCTGTTCAACCTGATGCGCAATCTGGGTGGTGCCATCGGCATAGCTGTCTGCGCCACCTTGCTGAACGACCGCACGAACTTCCACTTCCTGCGCTTGGCCGAGCACCTGAATGGCAGCAATGACGCGATGCTGGCGACAACGCAAGGCTTGGCCGCCAGCTTCACGGCGCAACTGGGTGACACCGTGGCAGGCCAAGCCGCCGCCGTGCGCCAGCTCTGGCTGCTTACCTACCGCGAGGCGCTCACCATGACGTTCGCCGACACCTTCCTGGCCGTGATGGTCTGCTTCGTGATCGCCACCGCCATGGTGCCCCTGATGAACAAGGTTGCGCCGCCAAAGGCCCCTTCGGCCGACGCGCATTGAGCTACCGAACACCATGAATTACCACGACGTTGTACCCACTCCGAACTGCGAATCGAAAGGAAACATCATGAAAGTCAAAGACGCCATCGTCCTCGTTACCGGTGCCAATCGCGGCTTCGGCCTGCAACTTGTGCACGAGCTGATTGCCCGTGGCGCCAAGAAGGTGTACGCCGGCATGCGTACGCCCGTCGACCTCGGCATCGAAGGTGTGGTGCCCGTGAAGCTGGACGTGACCAATGCCGACGACGTGGCTGCCGCCGCAGCCCTGTGCAGCGATACGACGCTGCTGGTGAACAATGCCGGCATCGCCCAGTTCGGCGGCTATCTGGATGCGAATTCCATCGACATCGCGCGCGATATGTTCGAGACGAACTACTACGGCGTGATCCGCATGAGCCAGGCCTTCGCGCCCGTGCTGAAGGCCAATGGCGGGGGCGGCATCGTCAATGTGCTGTCGGTGGCAAGCTGGATCTCCTCGCCGCTGCTCGGGCCCTATGCCGCTACCAAGTCGGCCGTATGGAGCTTCACCAACACGCTGCGCCAGCACCTGAGCGAGCAGGGTACGCAGGTGCTGGGGCTACACGTGGGCTTTATGGATACCGATATGACGCACGGTATCGAGTTCCCCAAGACGGACCCACGCGTCGTCGCGGCCAAGACGCTGGATGCGCTGGAAGCGGGCAAGGCGGAAGTGTTCGGCGACGAGCTGACGGAGAAGGTGAAGCTTGGCCTGTCGGCCGAGCAGGCCGTCTACCTGGCGCCCGTAGTGCGTTGATCGGACGACGAAATTCGGTGTAGGCAGGCCGGGTTTCGTCGTGTTACTATTATCTTACTAGCGAGTATCTGGAGAGCCCATCATGCAACGCAAGAGCTTCGGCAATATGCAGTGCCCCATCGCCCGTTCCCTGGAACGCGTCGGCGAGTGGTGGAGCATCCTGATCCTGCGCGACGCGTTCTATGGGCTCACCCGTTTTGACGAGTTTCAGAAGAGCCTGGATATCGCCCCCAATATGCTCACGCGCCGGCTGAATGCGCTGGTAGAAGAGGGCCTGTTGGAGCGGGTGCAGTATTCCGAGCGCCCGCCGCGCTTCGAATATCACCTGACCGAACGCGGCCACGACTTCCGCCCCGTGATGCTGGCGCTGCTCGCCTGGGGCAACAAGCACTTCGCGCCGGAAGGCACGAGCGTAGTCCTGCTCGACTCGGCAACGGGCAAGGAAGCCGACCCCGTGCTGGTGGACGGCAATAGCGGCAAGCGCATCACGGAAGGTGAATACGTGGTGGGCGCCGGCCCGGCTGCCAACGAGGGCGTGCTGCGGCGGATGGCGGAGACGAAGGAGCGGCGTGCGCGAGGGGCGGCGGCGCTCTAGTGTTGCCGGTTTAGCGGCGCAGCCGCTAAACAAAAGGCGTCCACAGACCTGCTGTAACGTTATCGGCCCATCCGCGTGCTAGGATGAATCGACCGGCCGGCAATCGCCGCGCCGTCGTCGCTACGCTCAGCGGACGCCAGCATGAACAGCATACGTACAGCGGCCGTTACGGCCATCTGCATGATTCTTTCCGCATTCGCCCAGGCGGAAAAGCTGACCTTTGTCACGACGGAATTCCCACCCTACATCATCAAGCAGGGCGAGGTGGTATCGGGCATCGAAGTCGACGAGGTACGCGAGCTATGCAAGCGCGTAGGCGTCGAGCCTGAAATCATCGTCATGCCTTGGAACCGCGCGCTGGCCTATGTGAAAAGCGGCCAGGCCGAAGCCATCTTCATGCCCGTGTTCAGCAAGGAGCGGGCGGAATACATGTATTACACCGAGGAACCCAGTGGCCACGAGCGCATCTCGCTGATGGCCCTGAAGGGGGCTGGTGTCCATGCAAGTTCGCTGGACAACGTGAAGAACGAACTGGTTGGCGTGGTGCTGGGCTACAGCTATGGCAAGGAGTTCGACGAGAACACGGCCATACAGCGCGACGTGAGCATGGACAACGAACAGCTCTTGAAGAAGCTCAAGCTACGCCGCTACCAGCTCC
Source organism: Burkholderiales bacterium (assembly GCA_019234745.1). GTDB lineage: Bacteria > Pseudomonadota > Gammaproteobacteria > Burkholderiales > Chitinimonadaceae > JAFAKZ01. The sequence goes on along the minus strand of JAFAKZ010000147.1, from coordinate 3,554 downwards.
TCGTGTCGGACGAGACGGTGATCCGTTATGTCGCCAAGCAGTCAGGCTCCGTGGAACTGGAGACGGTGCTGAATCTGACGGACAACCCACAGTATGTGGGCTTCTCGAAAACGCTGGGTGCACGCGGGCAGGAGCTGGCCAAGCGCTTTAGCCAGGCGATCCGCGAGATGCGGCAGGATGGGTCGCTGGCGAAGATTGAGGGCCAATACTTCTGAGTGCTCGCCCTTTGCTTTACTTGCCAGGAATCGGCAACACTTCCATGACTTCCACGCCCTCACCGGGGAAGATCGCGAAGCTAGGGTGATTCAGGAATAGCTCGGCCGCCGCTGTCTGCGATTCGGCCTGCACTACCATAAAACCGCCAAGGTTGTTCCTGATGTCGGAAATGCCATCGGACGACACCTTCATGGTGCGACTCAAGGGGCCGCCCACTTCCACGATGACTGACTTGTGGTCTTCCATCCACCGATGCCAAGCGGCCACGCCCTGCTGGCTGAGCTGCTGCGCATCTGCGCGTTGGTGGAACGCGGCCATCTTTTCGGTGTTGATGGTAAAGACGGCGAGAAATTTCTTCATGGCATGCCCTCCTGGAAATTCGATTGTCCGTTTTCGGTCAACCGCAATCGGTGGGGCATTCTACGTCAATGCCGGCTATTGAATAGGTTGGGCTGAGTTCCACGAAGCCCAACACTGTCATTTGTCACCGAAGATTGTTGGGCTTCGCAAAGCTCAGCCCAACCTACGGCACCTTATTGCTCCGTAGGATTGCCCAGCAAGGTATCAAGCAACCCACCCAACTGTTCCAATTCCTCGGCCGTAAAACGACCGTAGTAACGCTCCAAGATGGCAGCCGAGCAGGCAAACATTGTAGGAAACAGCGCCTCGGCCTCCGGCGTAAGTACCAGCTTCACACTGCGCCGGTCACCCGGAATCCGCACCCTGCGGATCAGATTTTTCTGTTCCAGGCGGTCCAGCATGCGCGTCATGGCGCCGGGGTTGTAGGACAGTTCTTTGCAGACCTGGGCGGCCGTTTCGGCGTGGCCGCGGGCGACCAGCGAGATCACCACGTACTGCGCGGCCGTTACATCGTACTGGGCCAATTCCTCGTCCAGGGCACTCATGACTTCCGTATAGGTGCGCGCAATCAGCCGGCCGATCTTGGCGTAGCGTTCGTACTGGATCAGGTCGAAGGGTTGGGTCATGGGCGTCTGCGTGTGGATTGGCTAGCGCTATTCAGCGCCCGGCGTTCTGTGTTTCGGCGCGGTAACCGCCGCCTAGCGCCATGGTCAGGGCGATTTCGCGGTCGATCTGCTGGCTTTGCAGTTCGATCATCCTGCCTTGTTCCAGCAGCACGGGCAGCTTCGCTTCGCGTGCCGCGACCTTGTCGGCCAGGCCGCGCTGGTAGTGGGCATCGGCGCTGCCGGCGGTGAAGTTGAGGGCGTCGAGCTTAGCCTGTTCGATCTTCATCTGCTCATCCAGGTTCTGCAATTGCAGGCCGGCCGTTGCGATCTCGCGTACGGCGTCGAGGATGGACTGGTTGTATTGCTCGACCAGCAGGTTGCGCTGCGCGCGGGCGCCAGCCAATTGGGCGTTGAGGCGGCCGCTGTCGAACAGTGGTAGCGACAGGCCGGGGATCAGGTTGATCTGGCGGCTGTCGCGGTGCATCAGGTGGTCCAGGTGGATGGCGTCCTGGCCGAAGAAGGCCTTGATGTCGAAGCTGGGGTAGAAGGCTGCATGTGCGGCGTCAATCTGGCGTAGCGAGGCTTCCAGGTACCAGTGCATGGCCTGTAGATCGGGGCGACGCGCCAGCAGCTCGTAACCCAGCGTGTCGGGCATCTGGCCGATGTCATGCGGGAGTGGGGCAGGCGTGATCTCGGGCAGGTCCTTGGGGCCGGCTGCCACCAGGCTGCGCAGGGCCTCGCGCAGCACGGCGATCTTGCCGCGCGTGGCGCTGATCTGGCGGTCCAGTTCCAGCGCATGTACGCGGCTCACTTCGATGGCCGTCTTCGTCTCCAGGCCGCGCCCGGCACGGGCCGTGTGGGCCTGCACCATTTCCGTCTCGATATCGCGCGCCTGTATGAGCAGATCGAGCGCGGCGTTGAGTGACTGGATGTCCCAGTAGACCTGCGCCACGTGGGTGGAAAGCAGCAGCGAAGTCTCGGCTGCCTCGGCCTGGCGTGCATTCTGCAGGCCCAGGGCAGCATCGACGCGGGCGCGGTCCTTGCCCCATAGGTCGACTTCGTAGTGTGCTTCCAGTCCTACCGTCCCTTCGGTATACCAGGGCCCGGTGACGCCGGCTGCTGGCGCGTTCTGGGCATACGGCCCGAGGAAGCCCGTGGCGGATACGGCCTGCCGGTCCAGCGAGGCCGTGAGCCCCAGGAACAAGCCGGTGGATGATTCGACTTGCGAGCGCTGGGCGCGGCTCGCTTCCACGCGTGCGCGGGCAGCGGCGAGTGCGGGCGACTGTGCCAGCGCCTGTTGTTCCAGCGCATTCAACTGCGCATCGCCATAGTGGGTCCACCATTGCGCTTCGGGCCAGCTATTGCGGGACAGCTTGGCTTGGTCAGCGACGTTGATCTGCTGTTCCGTCATCAGCGCCGGTGCGCCTGCATCGCGATGCGGTATGGCGCAGCCGGACAAGGCGATGGCAGCCGCGAGGGCAAGGAGGCGTTGGAGAGGCGTAGTCATGACGCGGTCCGTTCGAGAAGTGTGGCGAGGTGCGAAACGCGCTCGTGCAGGATGTCGGCAGCGGCGGGCAGGTCGCGGCGCAGCTCGGGCGCCAGGGCGTTGTCGACCGCTTCGCAGCGATGACGAAGCTCACTTGCCGTATCGGCAACGGCTTGGCCATCCAGCGACACTGGCTGATTGCGCAGGCGCTTGGCGATGGCGTCCAGGCGTTGGATGATGGCGGCGCGGTAGGCCTGTACCGATTCCATCACGGCTCGCGGCAGGTGGGGCTCGGCGTGCAGCATCATGGTCTGTGCACGGTTGAGGGCGAACAGCGTTTCCTGCGCGTCGGCCAGGAAGGTCTGCGCCTGCGTGGTGGCCGTGTCGCGCTCGCTTAGCCAGGTGGGTTCCAGCGCTACGCGGCTCTGCAGCTCGCGGTTACGGGCCAGTAGCGACAGGCTGGCGGCGCGCGCGCGGTCCATATCGGCGGGCTGCATGGCGGCGGCTTCGGCGCGCAGGAGGCCGGCGATGCTGTCGATGAGGCGAGCGAGGTTCTGGCGCAACTCGCTGCCTTCACGCTCGGGCCACAAGAGGCTATAGACGACGAGCGAGACGACCACGCCCAGCACGATGCCGACCACGCGGTCGCGGATTTCCGTCAGTTCGGTAGTGGGGCCGAAATGGCCCAGCAGCGACAGGGCATAGGCGAACACGAACTGCACGCCGATGTAGCTACTGCTTGGCGAGCCGACTGCCACCCAGGCGCCCACGGCGATCACGGGCAGGGTGAGCATCAACAGGCCCGTGATGGATTCCAGCTCGGGGATGATGAAGACCGTCGCCCACAGCGTGACGATGGCGCCCAGGGCGCAGCCCACGATGCGCAG
>JAFAKZ010000107.1 GCA_019234745.1 Burkholderiales bacterium | reverse complement strand
GGGTGAACGGCTGGATCGCAGCGGTTGGTGAAGAAGCGCTCGACACCGTCACCGCCGAACTGCCCAGGCGGGAGCGAGATCGAATGGACGACCACCATGTCGATCGCCGTGTTGGGTGGGCGATCGTCGTAGTTCGGCGAAGGAATATGGCGCGCGCCGGCAAGCCAACCTTTGGAATCGATCTGGAACGCCAAGGCGCGCCCTCCGCTAAATTGCCTTACCCTTGAAGTCGCACAGATCGCACACAACACAGCTGGCGCAATCCGGCTTGCGCGCCTTGCACACATAGCGCCCATGAAGAATAAGCCAGTGATGCGCGTCGTGCAGGAACTCCTTGGGGATAACCTTGACCAGCTTGTCCTCCACGGCGCGTACATCCTTGCCCGGCGCCAGTCCCGTACGGTTCGACACGCGGAAGATATGCGTGTCGACAGCCATGGTCGGCTGGCCGAAGGCCGTATTCAGCACCACGTTGGCCGTCTTGCGCCCCACACCGGGCAGCGCTTCCAGCGCCTCACGCGTTTGCGGCACCTCGCCGTCGTGCTGTTCCATCAGGATGCGGCACAGCTCGATCACATGGCGCGCCTTGCTACGGTACAGGCCAATGGTCTGGATATAGGATTCCAACCCTGCTTGCCCAAGCGCATGAATGGCGGCCGGCGTGTTGGCAACGGCATAGAGCTTGGCCGTCGCCTTGTTCACGCCCACGTCGGTCGCTTGCGCCGACAGCACGACGGCAATCAGCAGCTCGAACGGCGTCGTGTAGTCCAGCTCGGTCGTGGGGTTGGGGTTGGCGGCGCGCAGGCGCTCGAAGAATTCGCGGCGGCTATCTTTGTTCATTGCATGGGGAGGCCGGAAGGGGCGCTAGGCGGTTGGGGTACGCTGCTCCACATAGTGGATGAAGCCCTCGATGATGTCAGCCGTACCGCGTGGGTCCGACACGAACTCCAGGAAGGCCAGCCCTACCTGGTAGCGCTTGGTCGCCTCGTCCTGGCGGCAGCTGGCAATGCGGCAGCGCGCCTGGATGATGTGTTCCTTGTCGTTATACGGCAGCATGAAATACACATGGCAATCGATGCCAACCTGCACCGGCTTATCGTGCTCGATACCCAGGCCCGACGTGGAGATATCCTCGATATTGCCGAGCATCCCCGGCCCGGACGACGGGACGACCTTGACCCAGGTCTTGTAGCGGATGCGTTCGTGCAGGCGCGTGTTCAACTTCATGGCGCATTCCTCCCTACTTGGACGCAATCGATATGGCGCCGTTCGGAACTCCGGGGCGCTTAGCGTCCTTTGTTTTGTATGTGCGGCGCATGCGCCGACAGATCGACCCGCTCCCACGGCTGCGCCTCGCGCTCGCGGCGTGCCCGTAAGAGCACGACGACACGCCAGGCGCAGAACAGCCAGCCGGCAATCAATAGTACCAGCGCCAGCCCGCCATGACGATCGGCTGCGGAGCCGACCACGGCCGACAGGTAGATGACCGCGATCAGACTAGAGATGGCGCTACTCATCTTCATGATCTGTTTCTCCAGCGGGCGGGCCACGTCGCGCGGCAGCCCTTGCCAGTATTTCACGCAGTTTTTCCTGGCGCGCCAAGGCTTTCGGATCGACGGTGGGTTCGAGCGCCGGTGCTGACTCAGCCTGCCGCGCCGCGGCACGCGCCAGTGCGGCCTGGATCTTGGCTTGCTTGTCTGGTGCCTGGAATTGCGGGTCATCGAGCTTGGCCAAAGCCTTGGCCTTGAGCCGTTCGGCCCGCTCGCGCTTATCGCGCTCCACGCGGAACAGGTGGAAGCGATGCCGTGCGCGCCAATGATCGGCCCGCTCGGGCGGCGGCGCCGCCGCCAGCTCCATCGTGATGCAGTCAACAGGGCACGGCGCGATGCACAGCTCGCAGCCCGTGCATTCGCTGGCGATCACAGTATGCATCTGCTTGGCCGCGCCCAGGATGGCGTCGACCGGGCAGGCCTGGATGCACAGCGTGCAGCCGATGCACACCGCTTCGTCGATCACGGCTAGCGCAAAAGGCTGTGTCACACCGTGAGCAGGGTTCAGGGGAATGATGGGGTGGCCCGTGATCCGTGCCAGCTTCGCGATGCCCTCCTCGCCACCGGGCGGACACTGGTTGATTGCCGCCTCGCCCACGGCCATCGCCTCTGCGTAGCGGCGGCAGTCCGGGTATTCACATTGCTTGCACTGCGTCTGCGGCAGCACGGCGTCGATCTGGTCGGCCAAGCGGCCTTGCGCATCGTTGAGTATGGCACTCATTTCATGCTCCTACGGATTGCGCCGTGCGTAGCCGCCGACCGTACCACCAGGTCCAGGCAAACAGCAGCGCGAAGGTACCGTATTGCACAAAGGGCGACAGCGCCAGGAAGCGGTCGGCCGGAACGCGCCAGGCCAGTGCTGTGCGCAATACGGCTTCCAGCACCAGGCCGCCGGACCAAACGACGGTCATCATCCACATCAGGCGGCGGAACGGCACGTGCTGCCAATTCGCATCGAACTGCCCACCGCGATCCACGTCGCCACGGGAGTAGGCGGCACGCGCCAACAGGAAGGCAGCCGGGCGGCGCCACAGCAAGGTCAGCAAGCCCATGACACCGATTGCACCGGTCAGAATCGACTCGCGCACCAGGATCATGCGCGCATCCCCACCCGTGCCATCGATCAGCAACGATACGCCAATGCCACCCAGCGACAAGGCGCTGATCACATCTACGCGCCGCACCAGGATCAATTCGATCACGGCCAGCACCGCAGGCGGCAGGGCCGAGCACCAGAGCGCCCGTACCTCGCCGTAGCGCGGCTCTACCCACTGGTAGACCAGCCATGGCAAAAGCCCGCTGACCAGCAGGTCAAGCCACAGTTGCGGGTTGCGCAGGATTCGCTTCAACGCTTGCCCGCGCGGATGGCGCGGATGGATTCGCCGATCAGGGCTGGGCCGCGATAAATCATGCCGCTATATATCTGCACCAGCGAGGCACCCGCCTCGATCTTCTCCTGCGCGTGCTGGCCTTCCAGGATGCCGCCCACACCGATGATGGGCACCTTGCCGCCCAGCACGGACGCGAGCGCACGGATGACGGCCGTCGAACGCGCACGCACTGGCGTGCCTGAGAGCCCGCCCGTTTCGCCGCCATGGCGCAGATGCTCCACACCGGCGCGCGATAGTGTCGTGTTGGTGGCGATCACACCGTCGAAGCGATATTCGACCAAGAGGCGCGCAATCTCATTGACCTGTTCCGTCTCCAAGTCCGGCGCAATCTTCAGCGCCAAGGGCACGTAGCGGCCATGGCGCACGGTGAGACGCGCCTGCTCGTCCTTCAGGGCCGACAGGAGCCGCTCCAGCTCGTTCGCCTGCTGCAATTGGCGCAGGTTCTTGGTATTGGGCGAGGAGATATTGACGGTGATATAGCTGGCGTACGGGTAGACGCGCGTCAGGCAGGTCAGGTAATCGTCGTTGGCGCGCTCGATGGGCGTATCGAAGTTCTTGCCGATATTGATGCCCAGGATGCCGCGGTACTGCGCCGCCTCCACGTTGGCCACCAGCGCATCCAGACCGCCATTGTTGAAGCCCATGCGGTTGATGATGCCTTCGGCGGCCGGCAGGCGGAACAGGCGCGGCTTGGGGTTGCCCGGCTGCGGGCGCGGCGTAACGGTGCCGATCTCGATAAAACCG